>JASFJX010000008.1:0-17482 GCA_050119385.1 Candidatus Thiodiazotropha sp.
GCGACCGGGTGAAATATTCGGGTTAACCCGAATGTTTCATCCGGGAACGCGATGATCGTGCCGGGATCGCCGTTCAGATGCGGATTTGTGATTGAGTTAAGGGTATTCACTTTTTATCGCAATTCCACATGAATAGCATTCACATTGCGATCATTGGGCTCCCAGGTGAAATATCCGGGTATACAGCCTATTAGGCTCCATCCTCAAGAATCCGATTCACAGGTTCACCCAAACATCTCAAGATTACCCAACCGCAACCGTTAGTTGGTGTGAATAGACTGAAAAAACAGTGTGTTCACAATGCTCATCGAGTACTTGGTAAAGCTATTTATGTGGAAAGTTGAAGATGGACAATGACCTAAGAAAGAAAAGAAAATTGAGTGATCACGCCCTGGAATTAATCATGCGTGATGTACTACACGGCCTGCAGGAATTTCCACAGGAAATACCGGCAGACGCAGCAATGGCGTCTCCTGAAGAGCAAGGATTAATCTCAGGCAACATGCAACACACCTTAGAGTCGAAAAAAGGATAGTCCCTGAAAGCTGCGCCTATATCTCAAGGCGTCTCTTCCTGGGCACCATCCTCTTTCTGTACCGGTATCAGATCCGCACGGCTGACGCCCATGAATAGTACAGAGCTACTGGCTATGTAGATGGAGGAGTAGGTTCCGATCACCACTCCCACAATCAGGGCAAGGGCGAAGCCATGGATGATCTTGCCGCCAAACAGAAACAGCGCGACCAATACCAACAACGTGGTGCCGGATGTGATGAGGGTACGGGACAGGGTTTGGTTGACAGAGGTATTGATTATCTCCAACGACTCGCCCTTACGGATCTTCCTGAAATTCTCCCGAATACGATCGAACACGACGATAGTATCGTTAAGCGAATAACCGATAACCGCTAACACGGCGGCCAGAACCGGGAGATCGAATTCCACTTGAAACAGGGCGAAAAAACCGATGGTGATCATGACATCATGCACCAGGGCGATGACAGACCCGACGGCAAAACGATATTCGAATCGCAATCCCACATAGATCAGGATGCCGATCAGGGCATACAGCATTGCCATGCCGCCATCCTCGGCCAGTTCATCTCCCACTTGGGGACCGACAAACTCAACCCTGCGCAGGTCGGCTGCCGGATCGACCGTTTGCATGGCACTGAAGGCGCGATCACTCAGTACCGCACTATCGATGTCTTCACGGGGCGCCAATCTGATCAGCACATCTTTCGAGGTGCCGAAATGTTGAATCACTGCGTCGCCAAAGCCATCCTTGGACAACGCCTCGCGTACTACCGGCAGTTCCACCGCCTGGGGATAGCCCACCTCCACCAGTGTACCGCCGGTGAAATCGATACCAAGATTGAGGCCGCGCACAATGATCGCGCCCAGAGCGACAAGCAGCAGTATGCTGGATAGGACCAACGCAATATTGCGCTTACCCATCAAGTCGTAGCGTGCCTTTGTATCTAACATCTGCATAACAATTTGTTCCTTTATATAGCCAGCGCTTTTACGCGTTTACGGCCATAGATCAGATTGATCACCGCGCGTGTGCCGATGATTGCGGTAAACATGGAGGTACAGATACCGATGGCCAGCGTGACCGCGAATCCTTTGATTGGCCCGGTACCAAAACTGAACAGCACTACGGCCGCAATCAGGGTGGTGATATTGGCGTCAATGATGGTGGAGAAGGCCTTGTCATAACCGGCTTGGATACTCGCTTGAGGTGAGTTGCCATTGGCTATCTCCTCGCGGATCCGTTGGAATATCAATACATTCGCATCCACCGCCATACCCACGGTTAGCACGATGCCGGCGATTCCGGGCAGGGTCAAGGTGGCCTGCAGCATGGAGAGAATCGCTACAATCAGCACCAGATTCATCACCAGTGCCAGATCAGCAACCAGGCCGAAAATCCGGTAGTAGATGGCCATGAAAATCATCACCAGGGTCAGCCCGATCATCACCGATTTGAAACCCCGGTCGATACTGTCCTGGCCCAGGCTGGGACCAATGGTTCGTTCTTCGACAATCTCGATGGGGGCGGCCAAGGCACCTGCCCTTAGCAACAAGGCCAAATCCCGCGCCTCTTCCGTCGTGTCGAGACCGGTGGTCTGGAAACGTTTGCCGAAGGGTTCCCTGATGGTAGCGATGGAGATGACTTCCTCAACCCGTTTCTTCACCTTCACCGGCTCGCCATCCACGATACGGGTAGTGATACGGTTTTCGATGAATACCACCGCCATCGGCTTGCCCACATTTTCATTGGTCATGCGTCGCATGCGCTTGGCGCCGACACCATCCAGACTGACAAAAACGGCGGGTTGCCCGGTTTGTTGATCCAGACCGGATGAGGCGTCGACAATCTGGTTACCGGTGACGATCACCCGTTTTTTCAATAGTACCGGTTGACCATCCCGCTCGCGATAGAGGCTGGAGCCGGGGGGGACACGCCCATTCACCGCATCCTCCACACTGTGCTCAGTGTCGGCCAGGCGGTACTCGAGGGTCGCGGTGGCGCCCAGTATCTCCTTCAGTTTTGCCGGATCCTGCGCCCCGGGCAGTTGCACCACAATCCGCCGGATGCCCTGTTGCTGGATCAGAGGTTCAGCAATACCCAGCGCATTGACCCGGTTTCGCAGCGTGGTGATGTTCTGCTGCAGGGCGAATTTCTGCACATCCTGCTTCTCCGACGGAGAGAGGGATGCACGAACCAGAAACGCGTCCGCTTCATCAACACTTTCAAGATTCAGGGAGCGGAACTCATTGCCGATCAGATCCGAAGCCTGATCGCGCTTTTGCGCATTATTGAACTTCACCACAACCTGGTCGCCTTCCCGGCTGATTCGAATATAGCGCAGCTTCTTCTCTCGCAACAGCGTCCTGATATCACTGCTGTAGCGTTCCGCTGCCTGCTCCAAGGCTGCCTCCATATCCACATCGATGAGTACATGAATGCCGCCTCTGAGATCGAGTCCCAAGTACATCGGCTCGGCCCAGCGAGCCAACCAGTCGGGTAGATCCGGTGAGAGTGTCAAAGCCGGGGTGTAGTTCTCGCCAAGTTCTGCGGCGATCTGATCCATCGCCTTGAGTTGATCCTCAGAACTCATGAAACGCACCAGGAGCTTGTCGTTTTTCTGCGTCACGCTCTTAGCCGAGATACCCACCTTGTCCAGCGCTTTCTGCACCCGCGACTCAGTTGCCTGATCTATGACAGCATCACGCTGTGCGGAGATTTCCATTGATGGGTCCTGGTCGAACAGGTTAGGCAGGGCGTAGAATCCGCCGAGCAGAACCACGAACAAGACCATTAGGTTTTTCCAAAGTGGGTACTGGTTCATCTTTCTTTCAAAATGTTAGGACTGATGGTGAAGCGGCGTAAGTCAAATTGACTAGAGTTCTTTCAGAGACCCTTTGGGTAACACCGAGTCAATGGACTGCCTGCGGACTTTCACTGCGGTACCTTCTGATACCTCGATCAAGAGAAAGTTCTCGCCAAGATCGGTAATCTTTCCCGCCATACCGCCGACGGTGACGATTTCATCCCCCTTGGCCAATGCTTCAACCATCTTTTTATGCTCCTTCTGGCGCTTCACCTGGGGGCGAATCATCAAGAAGTAGAGCACAGCGCCGAAGATCACCAGAGGCAACAGCCCGGTAATCATATTCGCCTGCTCCCCAGCGGCCGGCGCCTCCGCTAATGCATCAGATATAAAAAAACTCATTTCAACTAACCTCTTGTTCGGGACAAAAACAGTGTCCGACAGGCAGATCATGCCCTGTAATAAAATCAGCGGCCGATTATGACACAGAAGGCGCAAATTAGCATATATATGAACTTCCGGTTCAATTCTCCCCAATCAACTCCATACTGGTGGTGCAGAACCTCATCCTATACCTTATCTCGACGAGTAGGATGGAGTCCTGCCCCGCCAATCTCAAGCGAACAGGGTAAAAAAAGCTACTCGTTGCCTCGCTTCCGGGTGGGAACCAGTTAAAAAAACCGATCAATACCAGACCGATAAATAGGCCTTGATCACATTAGCTGTAAACGAGTAGAAGGGCTCCTCGCCTGCACCCCCTCCCCGGGTGATATCACGAAAGTCATCGTAGTCGAAGCGGATAAGGTCGAGGGAGAGATTGAGGCTGCCGTTGTCGATAAACTGCCACTTCTGAGGCTGGAAATCATAACTCACGGTAAAGCCAATTGTGTGGCTCTGAAATGTGCTCAACTCCTTATCACGCGCCAGATAATTCTGCACATTATCACGCGAGTAGAGATCGCTGTAGAAATTGGCCGCACTTTGGGTGTAATAGCGGTAACGGACATCAACCACCCAGTTCTGCTGCAAAGGGTGGGTATAGGCAAACTCCACATTGTTGGCACTGATACCCCAGGTATCGTTGAAGTAGCGGTATTCACCACTCAGGGCGGCGCGATAGGGGAGATAGTATTTCAGACGCAGGGCCAGGGCGTTACTGGTGCGTGTATTCGGATAGCTCTCGGGTAGAAAACTATAGCCATTGGCACTGAGTGAATCGAGATAGCGGTATGAACGATAGGGATTATTAAGATAACCCTCGTCGGTGATTGTCTCCCAGTCGATACCGAGAATACTATCCTTGGTTAAAACCTGGCTGACACCAATACGGTAATTCTGCCGCTTCAAGGCTTCACCGAATTCACTATCCCCATTGCGACTGATATCGTCGTTACCCACCGCGTATCCCAGTGAAACAGTTGTCAGATCACCAAACATATCGTGACTGATGGAGACACTGCCGGTCTCAGCTTGGTAGTCGCTCTCATCACTGCGGGTTAGCGCCAGACTCATCAAGGTCTTGTTATGCAGATAATCCAGCGCCAGGCTGGTCTCCGTACGCTCCTCGGTATAGGGCGACGCCGAGCTGACGACATCCACCGATGCGCTGGAGATGGAATCGACATAGTAATTGGCGCTCAGCGAGAAATTACCGGAAAAGGATTTCCGCACCAGGATCGAGGGGCCATCCACTTCAACACCACCGCCATCGTAACGGTGATACATGAGGTCCGCCCGCTCTTCCGGGAGAACCGTGGCCTGCGCACCCATGTTATAAGTTAGCAGTAACAGGAGAGCCTGCAGACAGAATCGACCTCGCCCTGATATCAACCATGAACTAGTTACAGCCACATCCCCCTCCGCCGCCCCCTTCGGCGCCACGTGCCGCCTCACGGGTCTGATAGACATGGTGCCGGTAAGCACTCGCGACAGGGTCGCGTTGAAAACTCATAATCGGATCGGCCAGGTGCGCACGTTCATAGGGCTGCACCCAGGGTTCAACACTGCACCCTGTTGTGGTGAGAACGAACAAAGTGAGCATAAACCCGTAGATTTTCTTTTGCTTCGCATTCATTCTCTCAATGCTCACTCACGCAGCAGTTCACGAATCTGCTGTTGGTAATCATCCTCATAGCCGGGTTTGTAACCCTTGTGGAGATAGCGTATCCGGCCATCCCTGTCGACCATGAAAGTGCTCGGCATCGCTTTGACCTGGTACTGCTGACTCACCTTGCCACGCTCATCATAGAGAATGGGAAAACTCACCGGGACGCCTCTCAGCATTTTGTCGCCTGCTGTCCTGTCTTCATCCACATTCACTCCCAGCAGGGTGAATCCCAGGGACTGGTAGCGCTCGAACAACTGTTCCAGCAGGGGCATCTCTTGGCGGCAGGGACCACACCAGGAGGCCCAAAAATTGATCATTACCACCTGCCCCCGCAGCTCGCTGAGCTTTATATTCACACCTTCGCGACTCTTCAGTGTGAAGTCCGGCGCCATGGATGGCTGATCGGCCGCCAGGCTAACACCGCAGGCCAATAACAAGACCCCCGCCACGACCAGCTGATGCAATCGACCCTGAATCTGGCATTTACTCAACATCTTCATTCCTCAAAAAAAGTAGGTCAGGCCGCCGTGCAGCTCGAAGTTGTGCATGGTCTCTATCTCCCCGAACAGGTCTGATTCAAACATGTGATCCCTGACATCCAGATGCAGGGTCAACCAGTCATTGATCAAAAGGCGATAACCGGCGCCCAGATTCACCGTAAACTCATCATCACCGGCGAAGCGGGTGCTGCCGATACCGCCTATCAGGTAGAACTGGCTGTTATAGGCGTATTTAGTGCCCAGAAACACCTCCCCCGGCAACAGATTGTAACCAGCGGAGAGGTTGTAATAGGTGAAGTCACGATCATCATCGGCAAGCAGTTGTATATTGCCGCCCAATTGCTCAAAGCTTGTCTCTTTGGCCTTGCTGGTTCCGATCGCCGCCTCGACAAATATCGACTCGGTCAGGTGGTAGGCAAAACGGGCGCCAAAGACACCACTGGTGCCGAAGTCCTCTATACTCATCAGTCCGGCATAGACTCCTATCTCGAAATCCTCGGTATCGATCTCCGGTTCCACGATCTCCCTGCGCGCTATCTCTGGTTCAATCAGCAGTTCTTCACGCAGCCCCTCTCCGATAGGTTCGTCGGCCATACCGGATGACATCATAAAGGCCATAACAAGTGACGCTATGTTCAGAAAAAGAAGCCGAGTCCTATTTTCCACTGATCAAATTCCTCGTTGTCATCACGACTGGTAAATACGGTGTAGTGGCGAAACTCCCCACGCAGAAAAAATCGCCGTGTCAGATAGACTCTCAGGCCGGCACCTACATGGGCCGTGGTGTCGGTACGATCCTCGGCCAGAACCAATGTCGACTTTGGCTCGGTACGAATCACCCCCCCACCCAAAGTAAAAAACGGACTGTAGGTCCACTCGGGAAAGGGCTGGGATAGCAGGTTTACATCAAACAGGTATTCGCTTGAGAAATCACCCAAGGCCTGGGACAGGCTAAGTTCCGTGGAGAGGTTTTCATTGAACGAGTAACCGCCATACAAACCAAGCAGTGTGGCTCCCTCCATGTCGCCACCATAAAAACCAAACTCCCATTGCCGAGTTCTGAAATCATCCTCTGTGTAGGAGGCCAATTTTAGCCGCTCACCATCCGCGGTTTGGGTCTGGCGCATCTGCTTTAGACTGACCCAACCTGAACGACCGCGACGTGTATAAACCTGGAACCAATCGGTGCGACGCTTGCGGATCTCGACCCACTCCATCCTTTCCACAACAAAAAAGACGGGATAGGACTCCCCCGGTCCGGTGTGCATCTCAATATAGGGGGCTGTCACCTGAACCCTTTGATAAGCTTCATCTGCAGCACAGATTGCAGGGATCAGCCAAACCAAAAACCAGCCCGTACACAGGCACCGCTGTAACCTAAGAGATCTCAAACTCAATCATCCACTGGGACGGTGAAAGGGTCATTGTAATACTGCGCACCTATGTCGAGCCATTCAGCTATGAGTTTTTTCTCCGCATCACTTAGATAACCGTCATGGATACCACCTGCATCGAACAGCCCGAGGAAGCGGCCAGCTGTCGCTGAACCCGCCTGCATCGAAGGTGACACCGCTACCGGCAGATCAGGCAGTGGAATCGGATTACCTGAAGTATCCAGGATCAATTCACCATTCTCATCCGTTTCATAGAGCTGCTCGCCGTTTTCATCCAATTGCGGCACCAAGAGATCCACCAGGATACCGTCCACCACCTCCTGCTCGTTGTCGGTTAAAAGCAGCTCCCGGTAGGCGGCGAAGTGATCAGGCTCATCGTCGGATGGACCGTCACTCAGATCCAGTTGCCCGTCAGGCACCACGGTCACGCCGTCATCATCCGTATCATGACATAGAGTACAGGTATGGTCATCGATTTGGGTATCCGTGGCATCGTATACCGGTCGCGCTAGCGACCATAGGGGGTGTATATGCTGTTCATAATGGATGATTGAACGGCAAAATACATTCC
The DNA here is from genome assembly GCA_050119385.1 of Candidatus Thiodiazotropha sp. GTDB lineage: Bacteria > Pseudomonadota > Gammaproteobacteria > Chromatiales > Chromatiaceae > Thiodiazotropha. The sequence continues at coordinate 7,914 of JASFJX010000008.1, forward strand.
AGTTGCTGCTGCAGGTAGAATCACTCATGGGAGACTCTGTCTCCAGATCGGCATAGCGATAGCTGAATGCCTCATCGAGCTCCCCTGTCGCCGGATCTGTCCAGACATCGGTGAACAGCAGATCCATACTGGGATCGCAGGCACCGGCAGTGCATTGCAGGCGGTTGCGCGTCTGCGCCATGGTCTCGCCGAAATCGCTCCACAACTCCGGATTGGCATTGGGAAACGGCAGACCGTTACCCGTGCTGCCTTCGTTGACACTGGGTGGCGCGGCACTCAGTCGTCCATGGGGCAGCGGGCTGTCCCCGTCATGGCATCCTCCGCAAGTCACCTCCTCGCCGGGTCTGAACTGGAGCCAAAACCCATGGGGTTGATCAATACGCCGTCCATCCGCATCGAGTATGCTGAAACTGACGGGTACATTCGCAGGCACCTTCACCTGCACCGAGCCATCGGGTTCGATGGGTGCGTAACCGATCACCTCACGCATACCGAACCGCGTGGTTGCACCAAATGCACTGTTGGGAAAATCGAGTACATCATCATCGGGAATGGTCACTTGCTTGATCAGGCGCAGAAAGCGGGCCGGTCGTTGATCCGCCCGGGTCTGTGAGGGATCGGCCAGGGTAGCGATATCGGGATCAGCCACATCGACACCGTCCAGGTCATAGACACTGCGTATATGCAGCAAACCGGCCTTGTCGGACACCAGGGTCGGATCCAGATCGACGCCCGCGGTTTTGTCAGGCAGGATGGTCGGAACCGTACGCGACACGGCGACCACGGCATCGGTGTAGATGATTCCCTCTTTCGGCTTCACGATCGGCTGCTGGGTCTGTTCGTCATCATCATAGATATAAAGACTGTAGAGGGGTGGCGCCGCCTCGCTATCGGGATTGGCCAGACGCTCCTCGGTGCAGGGAAGGATGGTATCCTCCTCCAATGCTCGACACTGACTCCAACTGATCACCATCCGATCCGTTCCGTCAAACAGAGGATAAGCGCTGCCTAATTGTCCCCCGCTCGACAGACTCCCATCGGTAGTTACCTGTAGTATGGTCGCCTGGCTCTGCGCCGGACCGTTCAGACCCGTGTTTTCCCAGGTGGGCTGATCATTATCCACATAAGTGGCGGTGTCTATATAAACTAAATCGCCCCCGCCATCGGTACCATCGAAGGGCAACAGCAGCGCCAGTATTCGACCATCCGGCATCTCGATGGGACGCAGGAACTGCACTGTACTGCCCTCTGTTCCCGTATCGTGGCTGTTCAAGCCATACAACAACTCCAACTCAGTGCCATCCGGATTCATGCGGTAGAGATGGATGGCATTATTGCCATCGGCATTATCCCAACGACTGAAAACAATCTGACCATTGGCCAGCACACTGGGAGAGAAGTCATGGCTGCGGTTGAAGGAGATCTGAGTGATATTGGTACCGTCACTGTTCATGACATGCAGCACCATGGCCGGCTCATCGACAGATCGCTCCATGGCCGGATATTGAGGCTTGCCCTCATCGAGTAGCCGCGCCTTAGCGAGCCGTTGCCTGGTGGATGAGAAGACGATACGCCCATCGGGAAGATATTGAGGAAAACGGTCATGCCCATCTTCGGCGGTGATGTCCGAGACAATGACCCGTTGCAAGGATTGGCTTGGGATGTCGTACTCCCAGATATTCCATGTGGGCTGATCCTCGGGTTCAGCATCCTCGATGAGGGGCAGCCTGAGAGAGAACAGCAGCTTGGTACCATCGAAAGAGACACTCACATCGCGCACGTCACCCTCACCGCCGGTTACCGACCCTGTCAGGTTGACCTCCTCGGCCCCCCCTGCAGCATAATTCTTCAGGTAGAGATCTCCACCCGCTTCACTGACCTGGCTGAAGCGGATATCCGTAATCGTTGTCTCGGTGATCGGCCGCTTGACATAGGCAACCGGGTAATCCACAACCACTGGATCCTGCTCCTGGCCGCTTCCGCTGCCACAACCTTGTAGAACGAAGATAACCAGGAGAGTGAAGAGACCCGGTAATATTATCTTGGGCATGACCAGTTTCATCTTAACTAGGTTCCTCCTGGAAATTCGATCATAATATCCGATTTAGTGGGTTTTTATTCAATTCCAATTCCAACCGTCAACGATGAAACTTCGAGGCGCCATCGAACAGCGTTCATTATGAGCATTAAATTCCTGTATCGGCAGTAAAATCATATACTTGAGAGTCTACCTCATCGAAGTCGCCGTTAAGTGCGCAAGTTCACAACCTGCCAAAAAAAAGATCGCCTAATCGACATTTTCGATTGACAATGACTAGGTAAGTCGTAAAAGAATTAAGGGCTGTACATCATACTCGAAGGCTGCTTTCGAGCCGCTTCAGATGGATTTAGGGGCCATTCATCATGTCATTTCAGGACCAAACCAGGATTAGTATTTCGATTCCTAAAAAACCGCTACTGTTTTTTTTCCTAATTCTGCTATCTCTGTTCGCCGTCACGGTGGCGGCTGGCCCACGGGAGCAGGCCAAACGCATCCACGACCGGATTGCCGGGGTACCGCCGAGTGCCGAAACCCTGGCCCAAATGGTCACTGAGATCGATACCAACGACGATCCGCTGGCAGCCGCCATGATCGCCACCGAACATCCCGATTTCTACAATGTCACCCTGAAGAATTGGGCCACACCCTGGACCAACGAGGAGATGACACCTTTTGCGTCATTGAATGACTACAGTGCCACTGTGATCGGCATGGTGAGGGATGAGATCCCCTTCAACCAATTGCTCTCGGCTGACATTCTCTACGTCGGCAGCAATGCACCCGCCTACTCCAACAGCAATAACGATCACTATGAGACCATGGAGAACCAGGGCCTGAACCTGAAGGATGTATTGCAACAAACCACTCAGTCGAGCGTGACAGGCCTGCCGCCGGAGGGGACTGCCGGCGTCATTACCACTCGCGCGGCGGCAAGGGCGTTCTTTATCGACGGTACGAATCGCGCCATGTTCAGTTTCACCATCCTCAATCATCTGTGCAAGGATCTTGAGGAGATCAAGGATCCGACACGACCCTCCGACCGGATCCGCCAGGACGCCTCCCGCAGCCCCGGTGGAGACAGTCGGGTATGGTTCAACAACTGCCTGGGCTGTCATGCCGGCATGTCTGCCCTGTCGCAAGCCTATGCCTACTACGACTACGAATATTCGGATGATCCGGAAACCGGACACCTCTCCTACACACCCGGCAATGTGCAGCCCAAATACCTGATCAACAGCAGTGTATTCAAGGATGGCTATGTCACGCAGAGTGACGAATGGGACAACTATTGGCGGGAAGGCCCCAATTCGATACTCGGCTGGGATTCGAGCCTCCCTGGCAGCGGCTCGGGCGCCAAATCAATGGGGGAGGAGCTGGCCAACTCCCATGCGTTTGCCGAGTGCCAGGTCACCAAGGCCTTTGAAGCGGTCTGCCTGCGTGCGCCTGTGGACAGCGCAGACCGAACCCGCATCGCGGAAATCACCAGCAGTTTCAAAACCGACTACAACATGAAACGCGTGTTCGCTGAAGCGGCCGTCTACTGCGCAGGGGATTGAATCAGTGGCCATGCAGAACTTTTCGCTATACATCCCTCTCTCCTTGTTCGCCATCCTTGGACTGCAAGCTTGTCAGGATGGAGTCAGTACCGAAACCCAGCAATCCACCACGGTCACTGGCAGCACCTATACCGGACCTGCTGCCCGGACTTCGGATATTCAGAATTTTCGGGTCAGTGTGTGGGAACCCCTGCGTGCGACAAACCGCTGTGGAGCCTGCCACAACACGGGGGGGCAGGCTCCCCTGTTTGTGCGTGAGGATGACGTCAATCAAGCCTACGAGGCAGCCAACGCCCATGTCAACAGGGAAGAGCCGGATCAATCCTCCCTGGTCACTAAGGTTGCGAATGGACACAACTGCTGGGAGGCCAGTGACACCGCCTGTGCCACTATCATCACCAGCTATATCGAATCCTGGGTCGGTGACGGATCCAGCAGTGGACGACAGATCGAGCTTGAAGCGCCACCCAATAAGGTGGTCGGTGAAAGCAAGTCGTTCCCGGATGATTCCAGTCTGTTTGCCACCTATGTACACCCATTGTTGACGGAATACTGTTCCGAGTGTCATGTCGAAGATGCGGCCGCTCCACAATCACCGTTCTTCGCCACAAGCGACAGTGATGTGGCCTATGCCGCGGTGAAGACCTCCATCGATCTCGATACACCATCGAATTCCCGCCTGGTGCAGCGCCTGATCGAGCTCCACAACTGCTGGGACGACTGTAGCGCCAATGCACAGGAGATGCAGAGCGCCATCACTCAGATGGCCGACAACATCTCGCCCAGCCCTATCGATCCCGACCTGATCGTGAGTATGGCCCTGAGCCTGCCGGAAGGCACAGTTGCAAGTGGTGGCAGCCGCCAGGAGAACGATGTCATTGCGCTGTATGAGTTCAAGACAGGCAGTGGCAACGTCGCCTACGATACCAGTGGTATCGATCCCGCAAACAACCTGACCATCAGCGGCGATATCACCTGGGTCGAGGGCTGGGGCCTCGACTTCAGTAACGGCAAGGCCCAAGGCAGTACCGGCGACAGCCGTAAGATCGCCCAATTGATTCAAGCCACGGGTGAATACACCATCGAGGCCTGGGTGGTCCCCGCCAATGTGACCCAGGAGGGACCTGCTCGGATTATCAGCTACTCCGCCGGCACCGGCGTACGTAACTTCACCCTCGGTCAAACCCTCTACAACTACAACTATCTGCATCGCTCCAGCACCACCGATGGCAATGGCGAGCCGGCCCACTCCACCTCTGACGATGATGAAGATGTGCAGGCAACAGAGCAGCACCTGGTGGCCACCTTTGATCCCGAAAATGGGCGGCGCCTCTATGTTGATGGGGTGTTTACCGATGATCTTGATGAAACCGAGCCCGGCAATCTGAATGACTGGGATGACAGCTACGCCCTGGTACTAGGCAATGAGGTCTCCAACGACCACCCCTGGGCGGGTAAGATCCGCCTGCTGGCGATCCACAACCGGGCATTGACCCCAGAGCAGATCAAACAGAACTTCGATGCCGGCGTCGGCGAGAAATACTTCCTGCTGTTCAATGTCACCGATCTGGTCAACCTGCCTCAGTGCTATGTCATGTTCGAGGTCAGCCAGTACGACAACTACAGCTATCTGTTCCGCCAGCCCAAGTTCATCAGTCTCGATGAAAACGTACTGCCGGGCTCCATTCCCCTTGAAGGCATGCGCATCGGGATCAATGGCAAGGAGGCGACAGTCGGCCAGGCCTACGCCCGCTTGGTTACTACAGTGAGTGACAGCGAATACACCTCGAATGGTCAGCTGCTATCGACCATGGCAACAACCATCCCATCGGAAAAGGGTGCCGAAAACGATCAGTTTTTCCTCACCTTTGAACGACTGGGGTCGCACACCAATGTCTATATCGAAGCGGAAGTATTGCCTGCTGCCGAACCAGCGGATGGCGAGCCTGTATCCCAGATCGGTCTACGCACCTTCGATGAGATCAATGCCACTATGTCGTCCCTGACGGGTGTCAGTCCAACCCTTGAAGCGGTACAAACAACCTTTAGCACCATCAGGCAGCAGTTACCCTCATCAGAAGACATCAATGGTTTCCTCTCTTCCCACCAGGTAGCGGTATCGCAACTGGCGATTGAGTATTGCAGTGCACTGATCGACGACACGACCCTTCGCGCATCGATGTTTCCCGGTTTCGACTTCAATGCAACCGCCAGTGATATTCAGAGCGCCACTTGGCAGAGCCAGATAGTGGCTCCTTTGATGAGCCGTTTCATGGGTGAGGAATTGACAACCCAACCCTCGCCATCGCTTGTAGAGGAAGAATTGATGAATCTGTTGACTGGCAGTGTGGGCCTGGCCAAATGCAGCGGCACCTGTGAAGCAGACCGCACAGAAAAAGCAGCCAAGGCGGCCTGTGCCTCACTGCTCGGCAGTGCAGTGGTGTTGCTGCAATGAGAATGATAGGTATGAATCAGGAATACGACCCAATCAATAGCCAGTGTGACAAAGGGTAAAAATATCATGCGCCGAAAAGTGAAGAACCTCTCTCCTGATGCCCCGCTGCTGTACCCGGATCATCCGCGTCCGATGACGCGTCGGGATTTTATCCGTCAGGGTCTGACGGCGGGATTGGGCGCCGTCACCACCCCCTCACTATTTGGCCTTTTCGCCAATCCCGGCGAGGCCAGGGCCGCCCTCTCATCCGATCTCGAGGCCCTGAAAAGCGCCTGCGGCATCGACACCCTGGGGGGTGGAAAGATCCCCTTCATCTGTTTCGATCTCGCGGGCGGTGCCAATATCGCCGGCTCCAATGTACTGGTGGGAGGCGAAGGAGGCCAGTTCGACTTTCTCACCACCGCCGGATACAACCGACTCGGCCTGCCGGGCGATATGGTGCCAAACATCACCAATCCGGATACCGGGCTGAGCGACTTCATCAATACAGAACTCGGTCTCGCCTTCCATTCGGACAGCGCCTTTCTGCGCGGTATCCTGGAGAAGGTCTCGGTGGGCAATCGAGCCAATATCAATGGCGCCATGATCCCGGCCCGCTCGGAGAACGATACCGGGAACAATCCGCACAATCCCATGTATGCCATCAACCGCTGTGGCGCCGACGGTGAGCTTTTGACCCTGATCGGTTCCCGCAGCTCGGATTCCGGCGGTAATTCCGTAGCGCCCGCGGATCAGGTCGATCCGGCGGTCCGCCCAACCAAGGTCGACCGGCCCAGCGACACCACCGGCCTGGTGGACACCGGCAAGCTTGTGGGCATGTTCGACCAGTCCGACGCGGTTGCCGTGATGGAGGCGATACAACGTATCTCCGACATGAAGCTCGATAGCGTAAACACCGGTATCAGTACCGATGAAGTGGTCAAGGAGCTGATACGCTGCGGTTATGTCAAGAGCGCGGACCTGGTCGACCGCTATGGCGACCCGGCCGCTCTTGATGTTACCGCTGACACCGATATCATCGGTCCGATCTTCACCCAGGAAGAGTTCGACAGCGACGGGGAATTCCGCAAGACCGCTTCGGTGATGAAACTGGTCATCAACGGCTATGCCGGTGCCGGCACCATCACCATGGGCGGCTACGACTACCACACCGGTGACCGCGCCGTGGGCGAGATCCGCGACCTGCGCGCCGGACGCTGCATGGGAGCTTGCCTGGAGTATGCCGCAAGAATCGGTATGCCCCTGATGCTGTATGTCTTCAGTGATGGTTCGGTCTCGAGCAACGGCACAATCGATAACTCAGCGGATGGCCGTGGCAAAGGTGTTTGGACCGGTGACAACCAATCCACCGCCGCCTCCTTCTTCCTGGTCTATAATCCAGGCGGTCAACCCGTGCTTGCGGGGGCTTCAGCGGACGAGCAGTTACGCCAACAGCAGATCGGCTACTTCACCGCCGATGGCGCGGTTGACAACGGTTCCAGTCCGGCCGCCAACAACGTCAATCAATTGGTGCTGACCCTGGCGCTTAACTATCTGGCGCTACACGGTGAACAGGGGCAGTTCAACACCCTGTTCGATACCAGTCTCGGCAATAGCGCCATGCTGGATAGCTTGACCGCCTTCAATCAAATCGTATAGCCGCACCGGGGCCCGGCAACGGGCCCCAAGCATAATCCTCTCAATCAGGACAATTGAGGCTGCCATTCATCCGCCGAATTGATTAGAATCGCCGGGCTGTAACTTCAACACAACTCAAGAGGCCTATCGAGCAGGATGGAGCAACTGGCTCACGACTACATAATCTGGAACGCTGATCCCACGCTTTTCTCTTTTGCCGGACTCGATATCCGATGGTATGGCGCGCTCTTCGCCACCGCCTATCTGTTGGGATATCAACTCATGCACTGGATCTACCAGCGAGAAGGACGCGATACCCAAACCCTTGAGCGACTTTCACTCTATCTAGTGATCGGCACCATTGTCGGGGCCCGGCTGGCACATTGTCTTTTCTACGATCCCGTTTACTATCTGAGCCACCCTGTGAAGATACTCGCTGTCTGGGAGGGCGGCCTGGCGAGCCATGGGGGCGGATTAGGCGTTATCCTGGCCCTCTATCTGTATAAGCGTCAGATAGGAGAATCCTTTCTCTGGCTGCTGGACAGGATCGCCATCACCACCGCCCTGGCAGGCGTCTTTATTCGCCTGGGCAATCTGTTCAACTCCGAAATCTATGGCATGGAGACATCGCTACCCTGGGCAATTGTATTCGCCCGCATCGATAACCTGCCACGACACCCGGCCCAGCTCTATGAGGCGACTGCCTATGCCATCATATTCGTTCTCTTATTGATCCTCTATCTACGCAGCAATAGATCCACAAAGCCGGGGTTTCTATTTAGCGTATTCCTGTTGACTGTCTTCAGCACAAGATTCGCTATCGAGTTTGTGAAAGAGAAACAGGCGGCATACAGCATCGATTACTGGCTAAACACAGGCCAAATGTTGAGTCTTCCCTTTATCCTGGCAGGCTGTATTCTGCTTGTTATTGCGCTGAAAACCCCAAACCATCAAAATGCCTCACATAGGCCAGATTGATCATAAAATCAGGCACTGAGTTGGTGGTGAGATTTTCACCGATGGAGATATCGATACGCTGGGTGTCCCCCTCCAGTTCCTCCAGGTGAATGGAGCCCCCAACCGTCAACATCAAGGCAGCACCACCGAGTTGATCCAGATTGCTGTCGTAATGAGAGGAGTGAACATCGACCTGTGCCTTGAGATCCAGCCACCCCTTTGGCCGCCAGCCGATCCCCAGAGAACCATAATAGACCAGATCCCGCTGAAGATCCCGCAACAGATCGGCTTCACCCTTCAGCAACAACCCCGCCTGGCCATAGATATGCAATGGCCAGTGCCAGAACAGACCTTTGCCTGCACCGCTTAGCCAAAGGGCCAGGTCAGCCGCACCACTACCCAGCAACGCATCGCTATCTCCGGTCGGCAGCTTGAGACTTGCATGAAGTGCCAGTCGTCGACTACTGTCGGCATCCACAGCCAATGCATGGGAGAGAGAGACCTGCAGATCCCCGACTCCCCTCTTATTTCGGTTCACCAGCACCTGCTCACCTACTGCACGTTCATAGCGATAGACCAGATCGTTCCTGGACCACTCTTCGCGATTGGAATTGGGCAATCTTAAAATATCGTGCCAATTCTCAATCAGTCCATCCATCCTCCCTCCAACATGGGCGAGGTAAGGCAGTTCGATACCAATCTGCCAGTCCGCTGTAATCCCCCGTTTCCATATCAGCGCCAACCGATATGTCTCCCCATCCAACCTGATCCTTTCACTATCCGAATATCTCTGAATGGAGTTGTTAGCTACATCCCCTGTCAACTGAAGAGAAGATTCATTGGCGGCCAACAGAGCGGATGAGCTGGCCGCCGGCAAGCCATAGATCAAAGCGAAAGGGTTCATATTGCGCACATTGAATGGAGCGACACTCCCAGTGTCCGC
>JASFJX010000009.1:0-17384 GCA_050119385.1 Candidatus Thiodiazotropha sp.
TCTCATGCCATGTATACGCGATCTGCGCTTATCGGAGCTGGGCATTTTCGTTATGGCGCAACCGGAATACTCGAGTTCATCAACCTTAGCATGAGTGGTGGAAGTGAACAGGACCGCTCGTTGGTTAGCTTTAGCCGAAATGACGATGATGATGACGGGACTTTAGAGGCCTCCGAGCTTGCATTAGGCGATGATGGTCTGCCACTCCTGGAGTGGAACGCAGAAGCATTTGATGCTCAGGGCCTTGTAACGATACCGATGGTTCGCTATCCCGGTAACGACAGCTGTATGTATTGCCATCTGACATCCAACTCCCGTCGCGGCTTTTACGGCTTTGGTGAGGGTGCCGAAGCGGTATTTGATGAAGCGGGTCTGCTGGTCAAGGATTATCAAGATGATGTGCATAAGGGGCAGACCTGGACAGAAGCCAATGGTGAGGTGCGAAATATCGAGAATTGCAACGCCTGTCATAGCCGAAACTACTACAACAAGAGTTTCGGATACCAGGCAGATCTGGATGCCGACCACAATTTTCTCAAAGGGAATTCAGATATGGATGTGGGAAATGACCGTGATTATGATCCACCGGCAAAGTCCTGTATCTATTGTCACGAACAGGCGGAAAATCCCGCCATCCCATCCGGTCATGAGGATATGTTGAGCGCACATAGGGAACGCTGGAAGCTTGCTGGTGATATGACGGGCTATACGGAAGATTCGCTAAATAGAATCACACAGACTCATCTGGATGTGCTTGCCTGCGAGGCGTGCCATATCACTGATAAAGAGTCTCGAGGTACCCCACTGCAGATAATGTATCGCTACTCAGCTACTGAAGACGGATTTTTGAAAATTCGTCCATACAATGCAAGGTATCGTGCGCAATGGATCGATAAAACCAGCGGTCATGTTTTCAACAAAACCGAGCGAGACAGTGTTTTCAAAATGGAGGTCGATAGCGACGGAAACCAGATAGGTCTGTTAATCGATCCGGTTTCAGGTGAGACACTCGGCAATGTAGAAGTCAGAATGTCCCATGGCAGTTGGCGTTTTACCGATCCCGAGGATTATGAGGGCCTGATTGCGCAAAAGGGCGCCTATGACAATTTACTCAGGGCCAAGGGTTATGAAAATCCAAATGCAGTATTGGTCTGGGGGGCTTCAAACTTCTATGTCCTGTCTCACAACACGCGCCCTGCCATAGAGTCGGTGCAGTGTGAGGAGTGCCATGAGAAGACATCCCGTGGCGCATTCAGCTCTCTCATCTCAACATCAGGTGTCTTGGGCGAATCCAACAGTAAAACCGTTGCAAGTCTGCCGGATAGACGTCTTGTCGACGAGGGTATAGTTGAACTGGCCTTTCCGTCCATGCGGGTGGATGAACAAGGGGAGATCACAGAAAACACCTCGGATGTGCTCTACTATAGCGCCATCAACCCATCTCTTTCACGCTTAGGCACGGCTATTGCCCCGGTGTTTTCCGGCAACATGAAGCTGATTGCCAGTGAAAGCGGGATGACTGCTGTTGGACTGGATAGGGATGAGATCAGCCAACTGCAAGGATTGATGCCTGCCTCCGACTCCATCTATCTCTTCAAGCCGCGCTATGGCGATCAGATGGTGCGAGATACAGCGATTATGACTGAAAAGAACCATCAAGCAGACGCTGTGTTGACCCATTATCGTTTTCTCATTCGTGTGGAGAATGGAGAGGCGGTTGTCAATGCCGCTGACCAAGCCTATCGGTTGCGGCTCTCTCAGATCTATAAAATCGAGGCGACAAACAGTGACGGAGAGTCAGTGGACCAGTTTCCAGGGACGCCTTTGTTTATCAAACTTCCCTGGGCCGGGAGTGATAGCGAGGCGTTGACAGTCCTCGCATCACGCGATGGTGAGAGTTGGAGTAATCTCCAGTCCGAGCAGATAATTGCCGCACAACCGGCTACAGAAGAGTTTGATGGGTATGTCGTTGTAAAAACAGATCACTTGAGTTTTTTTGCAGTGGGTGAGAAATCGCAAACTGGTTCTGATGCATCAGGTGGCAGTGAAAGTAGTGGTGGTGGAGGTGGAATGCTGTTGTTGCCACTGTTATTACTCGCCGTTATGTGGACGGCTCGGCGTAAGATTCTTTCACTCAATTGAGCCGGTTATGCAAAACGGGAAAGGTTTCATCGAAAGGATACTGCCATGGACGGCCGGCGCCGGTTTCGCAACCGGTCATATGTTGTTGACAACACAATGCACATTGGCGGCAGTTGGTATCTGTAGCGGTTGTGCCGGTTGTGCTGTCGCATTGGTATCGCTGGTTGGTTGGGGAGCTTGCAAAGGCGGGTTGTCTCGAGGATGTGATACGAAGGATAGATGAAACATCTGGCAGTCTTTGCGATTGTCGGGAAATTCCTGCTTTTCTCGATGATTAATCCAGTAACAGCAGGTGTTTCCGGTGAAACTGAAATCCGATTTCAGAGTGATAACGATCGCTATGGTGAAACAGAGACTACTCTAGAGCAATGGACCTCAATCTACTATAAAGACCATGGCGGCGATCTTCGCATGGCGATTCAGTTTGCCGTGGAAGCGGGTGAACAGCAGACCAGTGAACAACTCTATCAATGCTTCCTACGCAGTGGAGGGGGAATTCAACAGCCTGAGTTGACCATTGGGCGTTTCACCTTGGCCGATAACAGTGGATTTAATACCTTGGATGGTTTTTCTATTCAGCAACAGCTAGTTCCCATGGCTTGGAAAATCTATTCGGGTAAGCCGCGACATCTGGATGGCTACCAGGATGATACTGCAGAACTCTTGTTGGGTTTCAACACGCGCTACGATGTCACTGAATTCGCCACAGACGACAGTTTTAATAAACTGACATTCAACCTTGGCCTGGAAAAGGTCTGGAGTAACACCGCAGGGATGATACTCCATGCTGGAATTAGTGGCGAACGCCCAGACTCGGATAACATGGCTTCCCTCAGGGACTTTCAGTTGGCGGTCGATTTAAACCTGGAAGAACGATCGCTACGCAGGGCAATTGTTGATACACATTTCGATTTCAAGCAGCAGGGTCAGGCACGAGTGGGTTATCACTATTTTCAACCGGATGAAGACCTGGATACCTTTCGTGATCGTTACCATGGTATCTACAACGATGAGCGACAATCCATAGCCAAGGGTGTCTGGTACCTTCCATCAACAGGCGCCCTGGAAACCCGTTTCGAGGTTAGCGGAAACCGGCATGAGCAGGGTAATGGCGGTTTGGGTATGGCTGTTGAATTTATCTATACCACCGCCGATGGAACGCTCCTCGAAGTCAGGAGTGATTATCTCGAAACCGATGATGATTGGGTGATTTCAAACTACCTTCGACACCGTCAACCTTTGTCATCGTTAACCCTGCTCCAGACAGAGGCTGTCTATCAAACCAAGGAAACAGGACTATCCGGCAGAAATCACTTAGTCGGATTATCACTCTCATTGACGCGGCGATTGTTGAAGCAGCTTTTTCTCAATCTCGATGGGGAGTGGCTGGATCACTCTGATAGAGAAGATGAGTATCGCCTGGCTATGTCAGTAAGATACGATTTTTATCAGACCGATACAGGTGAACTGCCATGAGATTTTCGTTTTTACTCATGATAGTGATACTGAGCTGCCACTTGTTCGCATCAGATGAACAACAGAATGAGGAGCAGGAAACCTGGTGGGAGAAGCGCCACCAAAGGTCTGATATCTATTTTCCGCACAATGCCCATATGGATGTGCTGTCGCAAAGCGCTGATGTGTGTATGGCTTGCCATCCGTTTTCCTCCAATAAAATAACAAATCTGGAGCAACTCGAATCAGTGCAAGTCATCTATAACGAACCCCTTGAAGCGATCTGTCACTCCTGCCATCTAGAGGCGCGCAGTGCGCCTACGGCATGTCAGGTCTGCCATACAGACGGCAAAACAATACGGCCATCTGACCACAAGGGTGACTACACCTGGTTTCATACAGAAACGGCAAGGGCCGATGAAAACAGCTGCCGAATGTGCCATGTGGATTTGAACTTCTGCACGGATTGCCATTTTCGTCGCAATCCATCGCAGCAGGTGATGCACCCCCTCGGTTATCGTGACCGCCACGGTATCGAGGCCAGGATCAACGCGTCATCATGCGCCGGCTGTCACCAGCCCGGGTACTGCCGCAATTGTCATGCCGGGAGGTATCGATGAATCGCTGGTTATTGCTGATGCTATGTGCGTTGTTAAACGCCTGCGGTAATCAGGACTCATCTGACATATCCAGCTCCTTGCCCGCTGGTCTATTGCTGACTGAAACCCATGGTGACAAGGGGCTGGCATGGGGGATTGAGGCGTGCGACGGTTGTCATGGGTTGACGGTGATCCACAAGCAGGCATCGACAAACATAAGAGAATTGGTGCAAGAGAAAGGTTTTGAGACCTGTACCGGCTGTCACGGCAGTAATGGTACTTCAGCTACGCGACAATGCCTGGTTTGCCATAACGGCACCGACCTTCCAGGGGCGCCATACCTCGATGGCAATCATTCACACGGCTTCTCACAACAGCAGAATTCCGGGTTAAGCGATACAGACTGCCTGGTCTGTCACCACTATTCCAATATGGATGGGAGTTTTGATCTCAATCTTGATTTGACTATGTTACCTGATGCCGCAGGTTACCCGTCAGACTACCAATCACAAGCCGGCTTCTGTCTGCGTTGTCACAATCGCGATCATCAACAACCCGGTTATGAGATAGAGGGTGATGACTATGCGGATCCATTGGTCGCTCTGGAAGATGACTATCGTTTCATCGATTATCATGGCTGGCGCGACGGTTCGGGGGAAGGGACCTATAACGGATTGCGCCCAGGCTACCGTTACCCCCAGTTGGTAGAGTGCAGCGACTGCCATGCACTACATGGTACCTCGAACGAAAAGCTGATCATCGATAATTCCCTCAAGGGTGCGAGTTTGCTCAATACCGAGCGCTTTCTCCTCAACGCATTTCCCGTCGAGGTGAATCAACAGGGTGACTATTCCCAGCTATGTGTCCTCTGTCACGAGATGGAGTCGCTGGTTGATGAGGGCAAGCTTGATACCGGCAATGGTTTGAGCGGGGTTCACCTGGTAGGACAGGATTGTCGTCCCTGCCATACCCATGGCGAGGCATCCCAGGTGGGATTATGAGAGAGTTGCTAAAAGGTATGGTTCTGCTGGCACTAAGTGGTATGTCAGAGATATCCCAAGCAGATGAGGACTACAGCATGCCAGCCTTACACCATCCTGTCGATATAGCCGTTCCGGGCTCCATGCGAATTCCTGCTGAGCTGTCCCTGGGGGCGCAAGATCAATTAGTTTGCAAGACTTGTCATGGCGTTGAAGACCTGAAGCATATCCCATTGGATGAAGTGGATGTCGACGCCCCGGATTTTCTTAATCTCGGTCCTTACCAAGACCTGACTGAGTTCTGTTATCTCTGCCATGACAAGAAAGGGCACGAGCGATACAACCTGCACCAAATGTTGAATGAGCAGGGTGAGATCGATGATCGAGGTTGTATTTATTGCCATACCGATAGCCCTGATCCACGCAAACCCTATGAGGCCAGTGAACTGGAGTTCCACTTGGCGAGAGAGAAGCTCTGCTTTGGTTGCCACCTGAAAACGCCCCACCTCAATGCGCTTAACCATCAAACAGAACCGAGTGATGAAATTCGACGGGTGATGCGCCGGGCGGAGAGGAAATATGAAGTCAAACTGCCCCTGGGTGATCAAGGAAACATCATCTGCATCACATGCCACTCCCCCCATCAATCAGGCGTCATCGACCCGGGCATACCTGCCGGAAAAGTGGTGGAGGAACATCCTGTAAAAGATGGAATAGTTTATCGCCGCACGGCTTGGAGTAAGGTTTTTGCCAAAGACAAAGCGCAACGCTTGGAAGAGTTAACGGCAAGGGGACAAGGGAAGCCTGGTTTACCTGAATATCTCAGGGTGGAAAAGGAGATTCTACTCAGGCTTCCCGCCAAGGATGGAACACTCTGTCTCTCTTGTCATGAATTCGAGGACTGAACGTGATATCTCAGGGTATACAAGAGAAAATTAAGAATTTTATCCGCAGTCGCTGGTTTCGCTATGCAACGATCTCAGGGATGACGTTACTGGTTTTCGCACCATTGCTTGTGATTCCGCAACTGTTTGAGCAGAACGACCTATGCGGCGGCCTGTGTATGCGGCGCTTTTTTCTCCTTTTCCCCGGTATGGGATGGAATGACCTTTCGCGTCAGTTGGAGACGGCTGCAATCGGTATAGGTATCTTGCTTACCATCTTGACCATAACCTTTTTCTTCGGACGATTGTGGTGCGGTTATCTCTGTCCTATGGGAGGTTTTCCTGAACTGGTCAGCAAACTATTTCATGATCGCTGGAAAATCGACTATCGCTCTCTACCGCAGATACCGATTCGTTATGGCTATTTTATTACCTATATCCTGTTGCTTCCTGCGCTTGGTTTCAGTGCCTGCACACTTTGTAATTTTATTACCCTGCCAAGGCTATTCGAGGCATTCAGCGGTGATTTACGTGGTATTGCCTATCTCATATCGACTATTGGCGCAGTCAACCTCGGATTACTGATCTTGCTTGGTTTCTTCGCTAAGTTGGGACGGGGCTATTGTCAATTTCTCTGTCCTATCGGTGCGCTGGACGGACTGGTCAATCGCATAGGCGCCAAGCTGCCCTTCGTGCGCAGGATTCGGGTGGAGAGAAGTCGCTGCACGGGTTGCCGTGAGTGTGCCGAGGTCTGTATTTGCGGTGCCGTTCGCATGGTCGACCGTGTTGCGGTTGTTGACCAGCTCTCATGCATGTCATGTCGTGAATGCGTAGTTACCTGCGAATGGGGTGCGATCGACTGGATTCATATGCCGGCCCATACCGTACCAAAAAGGATCAAAAAAGGTATTGAGGTGGTGCCGCCGCCGATTTGGACTGCAGTATTGTCACATCGGCATAATCAGAAGAATAGGCCTGTTCCCTGGCGCTGGTTGGCCTTTGGCATATTATCTGGCCTGGCGTTGGTATGGCTTAATTTGGATGATGTACAGGCAGGAGAACGCCAATCCGACCCCGATGGTTGCCTGGTCTGCCATGCGGCAGAAGGGCTGGCCTATGTGGATAATAATGGCGTCGTGCGCAACGCGTCGATTCAATCCGATCACTATTTCTCCTCGATTCACGGCAATGTGCCCTGTCGAGATTGTCATCGTAAGGTTCGGGAATTTCCCCACAAGCCAGAGAATGCCGAGGTGGATTGTGCCGCATCCTGCCATCTCGAGGAGCCATCCCAAGGGGTTGCCTACAGCCACGAGCCAATCGCTGATGAGTTTGTTACATCAGTGCATGGAAAAGGTGCTGTTGATGGCCTCAGCGGCGCTAATCGTTGGCAAGAGAGTCGTAACGACCGACCGCCCTCATGCCGACGCTGCCACTCGAACACCCTCTATATTCCTGAACAGAAGATAACGCAGTTTAAACAGGCCTTTGATCATGAAGAGGATGTGTGTGGTAACTGTCATCAGGGCGAGGTCTGGCAGGGGCAGATGGGCGGGCATATTTTACGCCGCCTGCTCGGCGCCCGTTGGTCGAAACGCGAAGAGGTGGCTATGTGTAACGATTGCCATCGTGATAGAGAGGCCATGGTCAATGTGGACCGGGCTGAGACACCAGCGGGAGGGGCGAAACCGAGTGACGCCCATTTCGTACATGCATCGGAGAGTTATGAGATGACCCTGCATGGGCGCATGGTGGAGGAGGGGCATAGTAACGGTGTCTCCTGTAATCAATGCCATGCCCCGGAAGGCTTTCACCACGGCATTCTTCCCACTGAACATCATGACTCGGCAGTCAACAAAAAACAGCTTCCTCTGCTCTGTGGGTCTTCAGGGTGTCATGGCTATTTGAATAACCGGCTTAACCGAAGTTTCCTGCAAAGCGATATGCATGACCTGGATTGGGTGCCCGGATATTTCATGAATGCCGAACATTCTGAACTATTGCAGACTTCTCAATGGAGCTGGGTACTGCTGTTGCTCGTGCCGTTGGCGGCGATGTTTGTGGTTGTTGGGTTCACCTGGTCAATATTTATGAGATGGCACCCTGAGGCCTTGCCCATACTGGGTGGCAAACGATTCGAGCGGCTCTTTCTGGTGAGAAAGCGGCGTCCCAGGAAAACTGAACCGAAGACCGATCAACTGTTACCGGATCGATTGATACGCTCTGGGAAAATACGGAAATGGACACGCCGGCTCGATGGTATTCGGCAGAAGCGAAATTGAAACACGGCAGGGTGGTTAGGAAGAGCGAAAATGACTCATTCAATTTGCAATTTTATTATGATCCTCATGGTGTTGGCTATCGTCAGTTCAGTCCATGCCGAGGCAATTTATCTGACGCAAATAAAAGATGCGCAATGGAGTGACCTGGAGTTACAGGAAGCGGTTGAAAAAATAGAAGAACACAAGCCAATAAAACTAGCCGGTCCCCTCAACATTGCGCCTTTTCACAACCAGACTGTTCCGCATACAGCGCAAGGGCGTGAATTCTGCATCAGCTGTCATACCGACTTGCCGCATACTAAGAGTGAGCGTTTGCGCAGTTATTTGAATATGCATGTCAATTACCTCGCCTGTACCAGCTGTCACTATCAACCGGAGGGGGTGGTATTGGATTATCGTTGGCACTATTTTGCAGGTGGCAACAACTTCGAAGATGCTCACAAGATAATTACTCCGTTCCAGCAGCGTCAAACAGTCATGCTGACCATTGACCATCCGGGTATCGCCAGGTTGCTTGAATCATGGGAGAAGAACGATGTCAGGCGTAAGGCAGAGGATCATCTGCGCTTTCACCTCCCCTTGCAATCCGAGGGTGTCGATTGCCAAGGTTGTCATACAACGAAAAATCCACTCCTTGATTATCATCAATTAGGCTATGACGATAAAGCGATCAAAACACTCAGGGAGAACCGTATTGCCCGCTTTTTGGCAGATGATTCATTCAAAGAGAAGCCGATTAAACTGATGGATCTGTTGCAATGACACCAGCAAAATGGAGCATGAAGCAATCCGTCGGTTTGATTTTTATTCTATTTCTATTCATATATGCACCCCTAGCCAACGCTGATTTTCATGCTGAATATCTGTTTGATCTTAAGGCGGGGTTTACGCATCCCAGTGCGGTCAGAATCTCAGATCAAGGAAGGGCTTATGTTCTCGATGGCGTCAATGGCAGAGTGGTGATATTTGATCGTGACGGTAGGAAACTGGAAGAAATTACAGCACCGCCAGGTACGCCATTTAATCTGCCGATGGATCTGCAACTCTACCAGAATCAGCTAATCGTTGCGGATAGCGGCAATCACAGGTTACTCCTTTTTACCCTGGAGGGTAAGTTTCTAAAGGCCCTGACGCTATCCAATACTGTAGAGCAACAGCCCCCTGAACCGACTGGCCTGGCGGTAATCGATGGTGTGGTCTATTGGAGTGATCGGGCCAATTCACGTATCTGCGCCACGGCATTGCAATCAGGTAACCAGCTTCGCTGCTGGGGGGAGTTCGGTACCCGTGAAGGTGAATTCCGTTATCCATTCATGTTGACCACAGATAGCGACGATTATCTATATGCCGTTGATGTGCTGAATGGTCGAATTCAGGTTTTCAATGAACGAGGCCGTTCATTTGGCGCAATTGAGAGGTTTGGTGTAAAAGATAAGAGTCTCCTAAGGCCAAATGGGATCTCTCTGGGGGATGATGAACTGCTGATGGTCAGCGATACCTATAACGGCAAGATACTTCTGTTCAATGGACGCAGTTTTGCCGGATTATTACAGAATCAGGCTGGAAATACGGCAGATTTCGAACAGCCGGTAGGAATCGAGCGTTGGCAGGATAGGTTATATGTTGTTGAAATGGCGCGTCACCGGGTTAGCGTGTTACGAATTAAAGTGCAAGATAGGCTAAGCAAGATCTCACCAACTGTGCACTTCTCCCAGCCGATTCGCCGGGATTGCGTGACTTGCCATCTCAGTTGGTCTGAGGAGTATCAGCATTCCGAAGGAGAGATCGATCCAATGCTGCCGGTCGGCAGTAAAAAAATGTGTATGAGCTGTCACCATGGCGCTGTCATAGACTCACGTAGGAGTCTTGGTCAAGGTGACCAGCATCCTGACTATTATCATCCTTCAAAGGGTGAGTTCTTCGAGCAAGGTGTTGATCGGGATGAGCCGATTGCAGAAACATTTCCCTTGCTCGAGGGGAACACGCTCTATTGCGGCACCTGTCATACGCCACATCTGTTTAGCGAAGAAGAGACAGGGCTGACACATGGGCGAGAGAATCTATGGATGCGTGCCAACAACCAAGACAGTGAAATATGCCGGCATTGCCATAAGTCTCTCTATGCCGAGGGTAATGAAGTAGCACGTGAAAAAGGTATACACCCTGTATCGCTCGATCTGGATGAGGCGGTGATGATCGATGGTGCCCCGGTAGAACGGCTAGATTGCCAAAGCTGTCACAGGGTCCATGGCGCTAAGAGTGAGAGTGGATTGCTGGTTGTCAACAATGAGAATGTTGGGCAACTGTGCGCAACCTGTCACCAACGCCATCATGCGGAGAGTCTTGAACATGCGCGGCGCAAAGGTGTGCATCCAATCAATGTAAAACTGGATAAAGCCGTGACCATCGCCGATCGTGAAATATCCCACATCGATTGTTTGAGTTGCCACGCTGTGCACGGTGGTATTGATCACACACCGAGCCTGCTTGTGGATCACAGCGATGCTCGTCTATGCGAAAATTGCCATGAGGATAGTGTGGCAATGATCAATACGGATCATGACTTACGCGTCAGTGCCTCCGAAAGTCACAACCTGCTGGATGAGTCGCCGTCGACTGCGGGAGCATGTGGCAGTTGTCACACTATGCACAGGGGTACTGCCGATCTTCCCTATTTAAGTGTCGCTGATCAACTGCCAGAGGGTGTAGAAAGCTCCCATCTCGCTCGGGATCGTCTCTGTTTGAGTTGCCATCGGGATGAGGGTGTAGGTGAAAAAAGTGTTATAAACGACTATTCGCACCCCTATCAGGACCTGGTCATGCATAGCGACCGGGAATCTATGCCTCTTCTCGATCTTGATGAGAATTCCGTAGCAACAGGCCAGATCGGGTGTATCACATGCCACAATCCCCATATCTGGTCTCCTGGCTATGCCTTTACAATCCATAAACAGTCGGCTCCTTTTAACAAGGATCTGGATGGAACGGTCATGGACAGCTTTCTCCGGCAGGAACAGATAGAAGAGAGTTTCTGCGTGGCGTGCCATGGGTTGGAAACCAGAATCAAGTATAAGTACTATCATGACGCGCGAAGTCGCCCAAATAAGGCGGACTATCTGCGATAATGATTAGCCCTGTATTAATCAGTATTCTCAAAAATGAATGCGAATAAGGTTTGTAATTTGAGAGTGAAGCTGAATCTGGTGTCTTACTCAGGGAAAAGAATAACCTCAACCCGCCTGATCCGCTGCCTGTCAGCGAGTCTTTCAAATTGGGTATTGCCATTGTTGACAGAGCCGACGGCGCCGACTTGCAGCCGTTCATCGGCGATTCCCCGTAAGGCGAAATATTCCTTTACCTCTTTGGCGCGTTTCAGCGATAGTTGATAGTTATAGTATCCATTGCCTTGAGAGTCGGCATAGCCCGTAATCTTGAGGAAGTTGTTATCCTCAAGCAGCATTTTATCGCGGATGGATTTCAGTAGCGATTCATATTTTTTGGGTATTGATGATTTGTTGAAATCAAAATAGACAAAATAACGTGTGGCCAGCCTGATGTTATGATGCGAGTCGATAGTTGAGTCATCCACTACTGGATGCGCCGCTTCGCCTGATGACCTAACGTCAATCACTTCTTGTGATTCCGAAACCTCGATATTATTCATCGGTTGGGATTGAGGTGTTGTCTCCTCATATACTATATGAATACTATCGCTTGCAGGTGCAGGGTGCGTTGAAGGCTTTTCCACCTTCCCTGCCTTGCTGATCTCCTTTGATGCTGCTTTATTTCCAAGCGAGCTATCTTGATTTTCCTTGGGATGCGAAGGGAGTAAGGCATCCTGTGTTGTTGTGTTGCCTGGAATTAAATTTTGTATCTCCTTCGCAAGAGAGGATAGGTTGAACTGATGCGGAAAAAATGTCGCCCCCAGTATTATCATGAGGCCGATTGAAACCAAAGTAAGCAAATAGATGAGGGAGCGTTTTAGGACCTTGGCTTTATCTGGCTTGTGCGTACGCTGGTGAAAATTATCAGACCTGGGTGAAACGATATCCGGGCAATCTTCAACCCAGACTGACGGCATACGCAGGTTTTCATTCACAGCGATAGTGTGATTCTGATTCAGAATGGAGGCGGGCGGCAGGGTGTTATCCGTTATGCCGGACGTTCGCTTGTTCTGGTATTCATAAGACTTAAACGGAGACATGAACCAGACACCGCTCCAGCTATGTTCGCGTTTTTCTTGAGCTTGTGCGCCAACCGGTCGAGTGGTTGAATGATCTTCGGTTGATTCAACGGAAAAGGTCGATTTTTGCCGACCTTTATCCGGTTTATCCGCTAATGACCTCTGCATAGCCGAAGCCCCTGTGCTGCCTTTCCAAACATTCTCTGTGTTGGGGAGCATCGGTTCGGGATCATTGGTCTGATCGATGGCATCATCGGCTGGTTCATTGAAAGGCAGTTGTTGGCTATTTGATGAGGAGAACCCTTCTGCCGGCAGGCTTTCTGTGTCGTTCTCATCCAGTGCGCCTTCACTACAAAGAAACCAATCGGAGTCGGGATTATCAAGCTCCAAGCCTTTTTTAGGAGCGACATTAGCGTTTGCCGGGGTATTGAGCTTACTAACGTTGTGTTGGTTGGAGGAAGCGTTGTGTTGTTGTTGCTGGGGCCAGGAATCGTTACCAACAGCTTGTCGCATGACCTGGTGTTCTTTTTCCGCACGATACCTGTCGGCAAAGCTTTCTAAACTTTCCTCGTCAGCCAAAGTGATACGATTCTGCTCAATCAGTTCCTCAATGACGATCAATGCGTCTTCATCGGTTAACTGATGTTTCTCCTCGAGACTGGCGTAGAGTAACAGGTGGCTCATCAGGTGGTTGATATTTCGCGGTATACCCTGCGAGGCCAGGTGGATGAGTTGATAAACCTCTTCCTCTATCTTTGGATCAGCTTGCCAATCAACATACTGCAATCGATGGATAATATACTCTCGGGTCTGTTCCTGGGCCAGGGATTCGATTTGACAGCTCGCAATCAGTCTTTGCTGAATATGCTGCATGTCCGGGCCCAGTACAAGCCGCCGTAATTCGTCATGGCCGACCAGTACGATCTGCAATAGGGAGTGCTTTCCCTGCTGCAGATTGGAAAGTAAGCGTAACTCCTCTAATCCGTTCACAGAGAGGTTTTGAGCCTCATCGAGGAATATGATCGAGCGTTTTCCTTGCTCGTGCAAGGTGGAAAGGTGTTGTTGAATGTTGGTGAGCAGGGTTGCCTTGTTGGCGTTCTCAGCGGGAAATCCATACTCGAGTGCAACCTTTCTCAAGAGTTCCTC
This sequence comes from Candidatus Thiodiazotropha sp., assembly GCA_050119385.1. Taxonomy (GTDB): domain Bacteria; phylum Pseudomonadota; class Gammaproteobacteria; order Chromatiales; family Chromatiaceae; genus Thiodiazotropha. The sequence continues at coordinate 13,672 of JASFJX010000009.1, forward strand.
AGCATGTAGTTGGCTGGTTACGATGTTGAGGGTGTTGTAGCTGGCTTCATCGAGTTCAGAGATGACATCTCGGATCAAAGTTGTTTTTCCGGAGCCGGGATGCCCGGTTATCATGACGAATCCTTCACCCTGTTCCAAGGCGTAGGCGAGATAGGCGGATGCCCGAAGATAATTCTTATGGGCATAGCGAAACCTCTCATCAGCACTCAATCTGAAGGGAGTATCCTTGAAACCAAAATATGACTCATACATTTCGCCGAATTACCATGAATGTTCGATCCCTCAACCAGTCTGTGAGTCTACGGCATAGCGCCAATGCTTGAAAAGAGCAAGCCGCAAAGAAAAGGCCTTTTGGTAGGTTAATTCTTTAAGTTTTCAAAGGATTGTTTCCACCGGCGGAGTGTTCGGAGCGGTTGAGGTCTAGCTGCTGACGGGATTGCGGCAGTCTAATGATTACGGCGTATGCCAGGCAATTGCTCTAGTATTGGAGGCCAATCGGCGACTTCTTGTAGACTGTTCAGGCGAATATATTGAACCTGCGAAGAATAAAACAGAGTAGTCTGTATTATTGTGATCTATGTCACATAAACAGTTCTGCTCAGTTGCCACAGATTAGCGGTGGTAACGAGGGAGGATAAAAAAGATTATGAGGTAATCAAGCAAGAGCGCCTGCGGCTTCGATGAGCCGGTCCTCAGGCGCTGATCCTGGTGCCGGAATCAAAGATGCGGTCGTACCCGCTGCAAGTTAAGCAACCGGGTGAAATAGTCGGATTGAGACGGCGCGGATGTGAAATCAGTGACGGTAAGCGTCAGGATGTGGCTGTCTCTTTTCTGCGCAGTCTGTCCTATGCACTGGCATCTATCCAATTAGATTTGAAAACTGAATCTTTCTACCTGCAAAGTGGTATAGGTATAAATACTCACTACACTCCATTACCAATATGCAATTTATCTTGTTACGGCGAAAAATATCAATTAACCTGAAAAGTATTAAGGCAACTCATTGCAAATAGCTACAAATTAACTAAACATACTTTGGATTTACTTTCGGCATGTACACTATTGAGTAATCAATTAATAAGGTATATCGTCTGCGTGTCCCTGTAAAAAATATCAATTAACTTGAAAATAATTAGGTTAACTAATTAATATCCAGGGTAAATAATTAATAAAACCATCGTTAGTGAAAGCAAAATATCTATTCATTGCATGATTCATGCTGTCAGATAAAAAAACAGTTCAATCAATAAATTAGACTGATAGTTAATAATAAATTTAATTAATGAATGGAGCAAAAAATTGACCTTGGTGGCTGTTGCCTGCTATCAATTATTGGTATTGAAACCTGGGTAAAAAGACAGTTATTTATTTTTATTTTAAAAATCGTCAAGAAAAGATCCGAAAGATCAAAAAAGTATTACAATTAAATTAAAGAAACGATTCGTAGAGTCGACTATAAGGCTATAGAAAGTGTTTGCCTCTGCGTCGTCAGACATGTATGTCGGGCTCCAGGTAGGGGGGATTTGATCACAAAGAAGTGACGGTCTGCGTCAAGAGCAAATAAGTCGAATTCACTAAATTGCTTTGGGTGATCATCATGTCATTTCTTCATAACCTACCTATAAAACTACGTCTCTATATTCTCGTCGGTCTGATGCTATCGGTAGCCCTCTTGGTGGGGGGCATGGGTATCAATGGTATGCGTAACGCCGATCATGCGATCGATGAGCTTTACAACCAGGACATGGTCCATATTCATGGTCTTGGTATGATCCTGGAAGCGGCCGAAGACAGCCGGTCTCAGATCCTGCTTTCGTTGCAGCACGACCCGAATTCAGTCTACTCGTCGATGCATGACCATCCCGTATCGTTGCATGTGGATATAATCGATCACAACATCGAAACGATGAATGAGCACTGGGCGGCCTTCACGAACTCGCACCTGGATGCAGAGGAGGAGCGGCTGGCCGATGTTTTTCAGGGGGCATTGAAAAGGTTTGAAAAAGAGGGTGCACACAAAATCGAGGAACATATCAAGGCGGGTCACTATCATGAGGCGGAACTCTTGTTGTTGAATGTGGTTAATCCTGTCATGGGGGAACTGAAAGAAGCTATCGAATCCCTGATCGAGCTGCAGAATGAGGAGGCAGAGGCCTTTTTCAACGAGACAGACGAGGCCTACCACTTCATGATTACCTTGGTGACGGTCAGCCTGAGTGCCGGTGCGCTGATCAGTCTGGCGCTGGCCTATCTCACTATCACCAGCATAACCCAGGGGGTCAACCTGATTGAGCAGACCGCCAAGAAGCTATCGGAAGGCGACCTGGCCGCACGGGTGGATTATCACAACAAGGATGAACTCGGTCATATCGCCGTAGCCTTCAATAAGATGGCGGATAAATTCCATGGCGCCATCAACGAGGTCAAGGATTCGGTGTCACAGCTTGCCTCGGCGGCTGAGGAGACATCGGCGGTGACGACTCAGACCACACAGGGGATCAACCAGCAGCTCACAGAGACCGGTCAGGTTGCCACCGCGATGAACGAGATGAGCGCGACGGTGCAGGATGTGGCGCGTAACGCGGTCGAAGCGGCCGGGGCGGCCCGTGAGGCGGATGACACCTTTAATCAGGGAAAACAGGTTATCGACAAGGTGATCGAGGCCATCGGTGAGTTGGCCAACGAGGTGGAAGAGGCCGCCGGCGTGATCCAGCAGCTCGAATCCGAAAGTATGAATATCGGTTCGGTGCTCGATGTGATCAAGAGTATCGCCGAGCAGACCAATCTGTTGGCCCTCAACGCGGCGATCGAGGCGGCACGGGCCGGTGAGCAGGGGCGTGGTTTCGCCGTGGTGGCGGATGAAGTCCGCACCTTGGCGGGACGCACCCAGGAATCGACCCAGGAGATCGAGGAGATGATCAGTAAGCTTCAGTCCGGCGCCAACAATGCCGTTAAGGTGATGGCGGAGGGTAAGGAGATGACCAAGGTCGGTGTGGATCAGGCCGCAGCCGCGGGCGAGGCGCTGAAGACCATCAACGCCGCCGTGGAACAAATAACCAATATGAATACCCAGATCGCCAGTGCTGCCGAGGAACAGAGTTCGGTCGCTGAAGAGATCAACCGCAGCATCGTCAGCATCAACGAGGTAGCGGAACAATCTGCGACCGGTGCTCAGCAGACAGCACAGGCCAGTGACGATCTGGCCAGGTTGGCCGAGCAACTCAAGGGGCTGGTGGGGCGTTTCAAAGTCTGATCTTTGAAAAGAGGCAGAGGCCGCATCCGTTAACGCGGATGCGGCCTTTTTTATCAGCCCGAATATTTCACCCGGTCGCTTGGAAAAGAAATTAACCAGCAGTTTTTAAAAGATATTCCTGGACTATTAGCTAAGTACAAAGTGTAACCGGCCAACGCTGAACGCGCCCTCGTACCGGTCTCGCCGCCCAGCTGCGGTATTTGCTCAATCGTCCATCCTTCGGTCCGTAAACGGCACATCCCTGTGCCACTTCTCAATAGCTTAGGCTATTAACTCAATCACAAATCCGCATCTGAACGGCGATCCCGGCACGATCATCGCGTTCCCGGATGAAACATTCGGGCTAGCCCGAATATTTCACCCGGTCGCTTGGAAAAGAAATTAACCAGCAGTTTTTAAAAGATATTCCTGGACTATTAGCTAAGTACAAAGTGTAACCGGCCAACGCTGAACGCGCCCT
>JASFJX010000010.1:0-16462 GCA_050119385.1 Candidatus Thiodiazotropha sp.
TATTGGTTCTGAGCGTTAGCTAACCCGAATATTTCATCCGGCCGTTTGAAAAGTTAATTAACCAGCAGTTTTTAAAAGATATTTCTGGAATATTAGCAAACTACAAAGTGTAACCGGGTAACGCTGAACGCGCCCTCGTACCGGTCTTACCGCCCAGCTGCGGTATTTACTCAATCGTCCATCCTTCGGTCCGTAAACGGCACATCCCTGTGCCACTTCTCAATAGCTGAGGCTATTAACTCAATCACAAATCCGCATCTGATTGTAATATCCGAGAATATAGCTCGTGATGCTTTGTATCGCCTCTTCTAATGGGGTATGACCAATCTCTGGAATGAATAAACGAGTGCCAGTAACCTATTGTTAATGTGCTATTTATTCGTTATGCCACACTAGTTTTCTGTTAACGCTTAGCTCGTATACGGCAGACTCATCCCAAAACATACGCCATCAGTTTCGTTCATTACCCATGCCTCCCCATGATGGAATTCAGCGATCAGGCGAACCAGGTAGAGCCCCATGCCAAGGTGAATCTGGTTGTCGTTGTCTTTTCTACTCGACTCCATGCTGTGAAATAGCTTTGGAATCACATTTTCAGGAATCTGTGGACCTCGATTCTTCACCTTAATTTCGAACGCCTTGTTGTTTTCAGTATCCAGTGTGATTGTTATAGGACTGTTAGGCATGTGAAAGTCGATGGCATTACTGATCAGTTTGTCCATCGCCTGGCTGATGAGGTCGGGTGAGATCTGGGTCGAAACGGGTTTGGCTGTTAGATGGCACTTAAAATTGATTTGTGGATAGGTAATGGCGTAACCGTCACACAGGGACTTGCAAAATGCAGTGACATCGACATGTTCTTTTTCACTATTCTGCAGGGATTGTTCAAGGCGAGTTGCCTCACGTATGCGTGTGAGGATTAAGTTGAGTCTCCGCGTGCCGTCGAGTGCTCTTTTGATATAGGGTGATTCCCGGCTGGAATCGCTCTCCGCCTGGATATTCTCCAAAGAGCCCTGAACCATGGCCAGTGGTGTGCGGAATTCATGGGTGAGTCTTGATGCCATGGATTCAAGGTAACCTGTATACTCGATTGAACGCTTGAGCACTGAACTGAAACTACGGTCGAGTTCACCCAGTTCATCCTTATCTTTGCCCGACTCTACCTCTTCGATAATTCTGCCATCCTGGCTGACGGCCCGGTTAAATTTGTGGCTGAGCTGAGTGATGCGGCGGGTTAGAGATGAGGCGAATACGAGCAGTGTGCCACCCGTAATAATGAACAGCACCAGGCTAATGAGGAAGAGGCGTTCAAGTGCGCTCTGTTGCAACAGGAGTATCTCTTGTGTGCTCTGTTCAACAACCACTGCGCCAATGATGCCTTGGTCGACCTCAATCGGCTGCGCGGCGGAGAGGATTGTAGTCTTGGAACCGGAGAGCTTGTATCGATAGATATCTCCTTTACCTGAGAGAGCTCGACGAATCTCCGGACCATCAAGTCTTCCCATGCCTTCTCTGGTATCGGCTCCTGTCTCATCGGTTGATGGCGAGATTAGCCATATGAGGCGACTTAACAGAGTGTGGTTAGGTGTGGTAAACGATTGGACCGATCCATGCTGACCAATCACTTGGCGTTTTCTGTTTAGAATAGTGTAACGGTGACTTTCCGCTTCCAGGCCATATAGAAGTCTGTCTGCCTCTAGGGTGGGCATGACCAGGCGGGATAGCGCTTGGTTGCTGTTCCAACCTGAGGTGGCAGCTATGCCTACGGGTTTTGTTTGGGGCGTATCGATATCGACTGCAGCCAGGGAGAGGTAACCGCCAGTCAGGGCGCGGGGTATCTGTAATTCTACCCGGTAACCCTCTGCGGTTTCTTGCCACTCGCCTCGAATCGCTGTCTGTTGGCGATTGCTTTCGTACTCAACCACATTGATCCAACCAGGTGCGGGGGTGCCAAGTCGGTATTTTCTACTTTTACCTGCTGGTCCGGGAAGCGCAAGTATCAGGTGATCAGCACCGCGCAATATGTGCTCAGACTGCGGATAGATCAGCGCTTGATCGCGGACCTCGATCATTAGATAAATAGAGCTACCGTGGAATCCCGCAAGCCACTCAAGGGTGATTGCATCGGGTAGTGTTGCGCTGGCTTTGAACTGACGGGATTGAGGTTTCAGGGCATGCCATTCTTCATCATAGCCATCGAGAACAGGTGGGGTGGTGAGGGGATGAACATAGAGAGATGAGCCGTAAGCTTGTGGATCTTGGATTGCGCCAGCCAGCCAATTGTCACTGTTGCTGGCAAGTAATTTTGCGACAATCTCTGCCCGGTTAAGGAGTAAGGTCTGTTGCGTTTGACGAAGTGAGGTCTCCATCTCAGAGAGATATTGATAGCCTGCCCATGGAATAAGAATCAGCGTGAATGATGCAAGCAGGAGCTTAAATCGCAGTGTCTGGGTGAAATGCAGTTTCATATTTTTTGTATCTGGATATCAAACAGGTGTTACAATGAACCGATTGGATTAGTTAACCCGAATGTTTCATCCGGTAACGCGATGATCGTGCCGGGATCGTCGTTCAGATACGGATTTGCGATTGAGTCAATAGCCCAGGCTATTGATGATCAGGCAAATACCGCAGCTGGACGGCAAGACCGGAGGAAACATTCAGGCTAATGTGACCAGCGATATCCTGCGCCATAGACAGATTCAATATGATCAAAATCATTGTCAAGTGACTGGAATTTTCTTCGAATACGCTTGATGTGGGTAGTGATGCTGGCACTATCCACATAGATTTGCGCCTCTTCCATCAATTGATCCCGGCTTCTGACATGACCGGGGTGACGCACCAAGGCATACAGCATCCAGAATTCGGTAACCGTGAGATTGACCGGGTGCTGTTTCCAGTGAGCTGTGAGCCGCTCAGGATCAAGTTGCAACTCACCCCGAATCAGCTGAGATTCACCTGGCTGTTCCTGTTGCATCGCATCGATACGGCGGAATAGTGCGCCTATTCGCGCAATCAGATGGGGAAGACTGATATCTTTCGTGAGATAGTCGTCTGCACCTAGCCTGAATCCTGAAACGCTGTCGAAATCACTGTCTCTTGCAGTCAAAAAGATGATTGGCAGGGTACTTGAACGGTTGCGTAGTTCGCGACACAACTCGAAACCGCCATCAATATCATCCGCTAGACCAATATCGAGGATCACCAGGTCAGGCAAACGTTTGTTGAACGATGCCAGTGCCTCTTGACGGGAGGCATAACCGATTGCTGAATAACCCTGCCGGTTTAGGTAGTCGATATAGTTATCCCTAATAACCTTTTCATCCTCAATGATAGCTATCTGCTTTCTAACCACGCTGATCTGTTTCCTGCAAGCTCTGAAGTAATCGTGATTATAGCGAAATGGATGAGGACAGTGCAGCGCCGATTGGAATTTCCGGCGATGGTCTGCCAACGTAGTATCCTTGGGCATAGACGACGCCGAGTTCAGCCAATAGTTTCAGCGTCGCCTCATCCTCAACGAATTCAGCGACAGTATCCTTGCCTAATGCGGTTGCCATTTCGGTCAGGGCCTTGACGAAAACCTGATCCTTGGTATTCGTCGTTAGGCTTTTTATAAATGAACCGTCGATCTTGACGATATCCAATGGTAGTTCCCTAAGGTAATAAAATGAAGAGAATCCTACCCCAAAGTCATCCAGGGCAAAGCGGCAGCCAAGGGATTGCAGCTTACTCATGAGGTTGATCGCTGCATTAACATCAGCAAGGGCCGCGGTCTCAGTCAGTTCGAACACCAAACGTTCAGGGTTGATGCCACTGGAGTTGAGAAGGTGTGTCAGCTGTTTGAGTAGATCGGGGTCATCGATAACCCGCCCCGAAAGATTGATTGAAAGGGTGATGTCGTGATTTTCTCTTATCAAGTTGGATAGTCGTTGAATTGACGCGTGTAAAACATAATGATTGATTCGATGGATCAGTCCAGTCCTCTCAGCGACAGGGATGAATTCTCCTGGTAGCGCAAGTGTGCCATCGCTCTCGATCATCCTGATCAGTACTTCGTAGTGAGAGATGGCGCCACTGGCTATCTCCATGATGGGTTGGAAAAATAGTACAAAACTGTCGCTAGTCAAGGCTTGCTCAATCTTGTCTTTCCAGGTCACTCGGGCCTTCATCTCTTCTTGGGCCTGATCTTGGCTGGAGAAGATATGCCATTGATCCCTGCCTGATTCCTTTGCTTGGTACATAGCCAGGTCAGCGTTAGATAACAACTCTTCAGAATTACTGCCGTGTTCCGGGTAGGTGACAATACCGATACTTGCCGATATGCGATGACTATGGCCTTTTAGCGGTATTGTGATCTGCTTGAGTTCAGAGAGCAGCTTATCGGCGAATTGTGTTGCACCTGGTATGCCGGTTTCAGGTATTACGATGGCAAACTCATCGCCACCTAGGCGGGCGAGCAGTTCGGTGCTGCGGGTGATTTCTCGCAGTTTTTTTGCAACGATCTGCAGCAGGGCATCGCCGGCCTGATGGCCGCTTGTGTCGTTGATGTACTTGAATTGGTCAAGGTCGATAAAGAGTAATACTGTATTGTGATGATAGCGTTCTGCAAGGGTTAATATTTTATCGAACTCGACTTGAAAATTTCGCCGATTGTGGAGTTCGGTCAAAGGGTCGTGGGTGGATATCCAGGCGAGACGCTGTTCGGCAACCTCTCGATCGGTTATGTCGAGCCCCACGGAGAGGATCATTGGTTCATTGGCATCATGCATTCCTGTTAATGGAGAGTGAACCCAGGAGATGGTTCGATTGCGCCCGTCTGAAGAGAGGGAATTGGCGTCGTGTTGATATGAGCTCATCATGCCATCACGTAGGCGCAACATGACATGTTTCATCTCCTTAATATCTTCTACATTCATAAAGAGATCACAAAAATGGCGGGTGCCGCGTTCATAATTTCTAATGCCAATGAATTCCCCGCCTTCGGTATTGATGGTGAGAATGGCGCCATTACAATCCTGTGTCAGGATAATTGCCTGGGCGCTATTCATAATAGTGTTGAGGAAATCCCGCTCTAGCGCTAATTCTTCGCCACGTTTTATTAGATTATCAGTATTGGTTTTGATTTCGTTATGAAGTCGCTCCAGGGTATAAGTCAGTTGGATGGCTGATTCGCCGGCAATATCAATCTCGTCCCGGTATCGTTCATGATCCTTGATTGATAGCTTGTTCCTTACTTCGGAAAATGCATTCTTTGCTAATAGTGGTAGACTGTCAGATATCGTCAACAGACGCTTCATCGGTTGCCAAAGAAAAAGCACCAAAAGAAGCTCGGAAACAGCGAAGCCAATAATACCGATAATTACTGATTGGGTGGTGGCTTGCTTGATCTGATTGACAACCGGGGATATGTTACTGGCAATTATAAAATCTGCCGTGAATGCCGATATATCACTGCTTACTGGAATCAGGCTTAGAGCATAATGCTCCTCGTTAATGGTTGTTGTATATCTGTGTTGAGACAGTTTTTTCAGTTCGATTGTGTTCGCCGTCAATTGTAAAAGAGGTATTAGGCGATCTAAATTGCTTGAAGCTGTTATATAACGCTCCCACTCTTTCAAATAACGTTTTCTGCCTTGTAGAATTTTTTGTTGTGTTGTGCGACTTATCAGGGCGACGTCAGCTTTTGCAAGTTCGTTGAAATCGATAATCATATCAGCAAGTGATTGGCCTACCAGAAGTACACCTGCATGCTTCCCGTTATGTAATAAAGGTACCGCAACATACTGGCTGCACCGGATATCGCAATGAAGGGTGTTGAATGGTATTTCAAGACGATTGACTGATTTAACCAGTTCTAAAAATGAATCATCAAGTGTGCCAGTCCGCCAGTTGAATAGTAGTTTGTTGTCACTGCTATAGAAGGCAGCCTCTTCAAGACCCCAATCAATTTCAAGTGTTGCCTCGCTATGCAGAAAAAATCTTTCCAATTTTCTCGCAAAGGTAATATTGTTTGATGTTGTCACCGCTTCAGACAAGGCGGGAATCATCAATGCTATCTGCTCCAATCGATAGAAGCTGGACTCGAGGAGTGATTTGACCTGTCTATGATGTTGGTCGAGAATCTGTCCCTGATAGGTATCGAATAGCTTGCGTTGCTGAAGATAGCCCATGCCGGCCAAGCCGGCATTGATGATTAGTAAAACCAGGCTGAATAGTAGTACAACTTTCCATTTAAGGCTGAAAAATGGCACCATATTGGACTGGGGATTCACAAGATCCTGTTCAGAAATGTTGGAGATACTATTCATTATCACTTTATTCAAAAGGTATAAGATATAAGCAGGGAGAATAGATTCCAGTCTCGCTCAGTGGTACTGGGGGTATTTTCTTTGTTAGATAGGAAAATTGTTCCATCGATCGAGCTGAACTCGGCTCGCAGCATCAGCTTCTCGGTAGGTTCCCATAGCATACCCAGGGTCCATTGTTCGCTGAAGTAGTTATGTTCAGGTTGGCCAATTAGCGCACTGGTTTTACTGCCGTCTTCATCATTTTCGTTGTAATGACTCTCCTCATAGCGGACGAATAACTCCCAATCAGCATCGATGCGATAGTTGCCTTGCAGATAATACCCGTCCACGGTTGTATCGGCCATCTCAAGCATGCCGTTGAAATCCTTAAAATCCAAGGGCTCTTGCATATACTCCAGGGTTAGACTCCATGGCCCACTGTTGTATTGTGCCGATAAAATCCGATAGTCGATATCTATCTCTCCGGGTGGTAGCAGGTTGGTTTCTGCATCCAGAGTCAGTGAGGCACTGCTATAAGCCAGTTTGAAACGTCCTCCATCCCACTCATAAAGCAATCGTCCTCCGAAGGTGATGCCGTCATTTTTCAGTTCAGGATCCAGAATCGGATCGAGGTAGGTGTACTCTACATTCTCGTCAATAAGGGTTTCACCACCGATCAGCCGCAGTTCAAACCGGTGATTGCCTATCAGGGTTTCGCCATATAATTGTCCGCCATCACTGGAGAGTACCATATTTCTCACTCGATCCCAGTAGACGGCCTGGGGCATGAAAATACCTGGCCGGGTCGCCGCCACATCACGGGTGTCGTTGTAGAATCCGAAAGTATTTTTATAGCGACCGAGGATTATTCCAATACGATCATCCTCATCCATATGAAGGGTGTAATCGATATGCGCATAATCCAAATCGGGGGAGGCATCATACATTTCACCGGCACGGCGGGAGAGTAGCTGTGCGGCTAGCAATATCTGAGGTGAGAGACGATAGGATGCGTTGATGCCCAGTTCGCGAAAATCGAAACTACCGTCTGTACTGTCACCGAAAAATTGATTTTCCGTGGTCTTGACAAAGGCTTGGGTCAAAAAACCATGCATTTGAAACATGCCATCTAAATCAGCTGTTTCGCCAGCCGATAGTCCCTGGCCTAGCACACAGAGCAGTGTGAACAAGCAGGCGGTTCGGCTACTTGTCAATTTTGATCGTCCGTACATGTCCATCAAAATATCCTTTTGATAGATAGCCAATAGCTCCGGGAGTTTTTGCTACTTGTTCCTGCATCTCCTGCTCAGACTCCACCCTGATCGGTGCCTGCCCCATGCCGGAGTAGATTTGTCGGTTCCAGGCGCGTCGCAGCTGATGAGGAAAAATACCTAGGAGTTGCTTGGTAAATTGCTTATGTAGCTCACTTTTGTCACCCAGTACGAAGACATGAATTGCTTTTCCGTCCGGCCACTGGGTTTTCCGCATGCTGAAGATCGAGCGCAAGGTATTACGCGAAAGAGACTCTTGGGAGACATCAGGGTTGATGATGAGGTCAAATGATTGCACCGTTTCGCAGAAACACAACATCAATCCTAGACATAATGCGAAGTAGGTAGTTTTCATTCTTGATTTCTGGAGATTCCTTGCGTTTACCTACAGCTTTGCGGCATCTACAAATTATAACTTTAGACTAAATCAAAGCTAAACATTAGTAAATTTTAGCCTCAAATTTCAATACTACCCATTGGTTGACAGATTGTTGCCAGCTTCTGCCTCTGTCCTGCCCTATTTTGGTGAGCAAAATGTCACCTGACTGTACTGAAATTGATGTCGGTAATACCACAAACCGGCGCAGCACAGGAGTGGACGATTACGCCAGGGAAGGCACGCTGGGTCAACATTAAGAGGTTTAAACAAATGAAGCGAACAATAGTAGCAGCAGTAATGTCCTGTGTCCTGTTTCAATCCCCGCTGATGGCGCAAACACAGGATCAAAGGGTGGAAAAAAGTGTCCTTACCGGCTCTGTGATCGGTATGGTGGTGGGGGCCCTCTTGGGTGGCCCCCCGGGTGGGGTGTTGGGTCTGACCGGTGGCGCCATGATGGGGGAGTTGGAAGCGCGGAAAGAACAAGTTGAGGAGAAGGATACAGCATTGTCGGCACTTCAGCTTGCACAGAACAGAGAACAGCAGGCAGCCGCGGAGCACCGAGCGCTGTATCAACGGCAGCAGGCTGCGGAGTATGCCAGGCTAGAGGCCGTCCAGCATGGATATACATTTTGTCTTGGATTTCGCAGTGATAGCGCCGAGATTGAAGCTGGGGTCGGAGATCAGCTCAAGGCCTTGGTCGTCATGTTGCAGGCCTTCCCTGAGTTGAAACTGCAGATTCGGGCCGGTGCGGATGCAAGGGGAAGCGATGACTACAACAAGGCCCTCAGCAAGCGTCGTGCGGACTCGGTCGCGAATCTGTTGAAGGCTGCGGGATTGCAGGAAAACCGTTTGGAAATCAACTATATCGGTGAGGCTCAGGCACGTTATCCCATTCAAGACCTTGAGGGGCTGGCCTACGACAGAATGGTACAGCTTTCCCTGGTTAAGGGTGAAGAGTCATGAAGTACTACAGACAGCCCTTGAGCGAAGATTTTTTCTACAGTTCTCCAGAGAAACCCATGAGTAGCAGTTTCCGCTGGGTACGTTTTGGATCAGTTATTTCACCTCGTCAATCGCTGATAAGAGGGGAGGTGCGGTGTGCAGCAAAAAAGCGTGACTAATAGATCGGCGCGGGAAACGGGGGAAGTCTGCCTCAACAACAGACTTTTTATTCGCGATCTGGTGTTAACCTTGCTGGCCGCGGTTTTTACCGGATTGTCTGGTAGTATGTTATTGATACTTATTGTGTTTTTTTGGGGGAATGCTACCGCGGATGGTTTGGGTGAGTTGCCAGCAGAACGCCAGCTGCGCGCATTGGATGGTCAACTGTTGCAGCAGGCCCTGTTATTTAAAAACAATGCTCAGGTGGATACCCCAAGTGATGGTGGAAGCTGAACCGAGAGAGAGATTCGGGTTAGAATCGACGCTGAGCCATGACATAAAAAATACTCGATGAAGCCGATCCGCGTATTCCGCCATCTCGTCTGCCAGCATCCCGGTTATCTGGGGGAATTTCTGCAGGAACGCTCCATCCCCTGGGAGATGGTCTGTGTAGACGAGGATAACCCTGTCCCGCAACAGACGGACGATGTCTCCGCATTGGTCTTCATGGGTGCCGGGGTCAGCGTAAACGACCGATTGCCGTGGATTGATGGTGAACTGGAGTTAATCCGTAAGGCCTTCGATCTCGACCTCCCTGTCATGGGTGTCTGCTTCGGTGCTCAGTTGATGAGCCGGGCTTTGGGCGGTGAAATCAGCCGTGGCAAGGGTATGGAGATTGGCTGGCATCCTGTATATGAGATAGCTGATAAGGGCCGTGATAATTGGTTAAATGATATCCCAGGGCAGTTTACTGCCTTTCATTGGCATGCAGATACCTATACCTTACCAGCGCAGAGTCAGCATCTGTTGAAAAGTAACTGCTTCGATCAGCAGGGATTTGTCATGGGGGATCATTTAGGTATGCAGTTTCATCTCGAGATGACCCGGGAAATGGTGGAGAACTGGATAGAGCGATATGGTAGCGATCTGTTGCTCAATTCTGCGTGTAGTCAATCAGCCGAGGCGATATTGACCTCCATTGATCAACGGATCGAGGCATTGCACAGAGTCTCGGATCTTATCTATGGCAGATGGGTAGGGCGGGTACTGGCCCGGCAGGGTCAGATATGAGATTGCTCTTGATGTTGTTTGTTCTGCTGTTTAATAATGCCTGGGCGTCCCAGGATATCGACCTCGAAGAGATCCTGGATCACTTGAGCATCCGTGTGGAGCGGCGTGTGAAAGTGCGTTTTGATCACGCCGGCGTTGAATATCCACCCCAGCGAATACAGCTGATCGCATTTAAAGAGAGTCGGCGTCTTGAATTGTGGGCTTATCAGCAAGATAAATGGCATTTTGTTCACGATTATGCCATTTTCGCCGCCAGTGGGGAGGCGGGACCCAAGTTACGCGAAGGGGATAAGCAGGTCCCTGAAGGTTTCTACCGTATTACAGAGCTCAATCCCAATAGCCATTTTCACCTCTCGATGAAACTCAACTATCCGAACGGATTCGATTGGCTTAATGCGACCAGAGAGAGCCGGGCGGCGGCACCGGGTTCGAATATTTTCATTCATGGCAGTGCCTGGTCAGCGGGTTGCCTGGCAATCGGTAATCGCTACATCGAAGAGCTTTTTGCTTTAGTTGCAAAGGTAGGTTTGGATCAGTCAGCTGTACTCATTGCCCCTTATGACTTGCGAAAAAAGGAGGTGTTTGTTACTGCAGATAGCGGGCCTGCCTGGCTGGGGGAGCTATATGCCTATTTGAAACTGCGTCTTGCGCAGTTTCCATTGGCGGAAAAGATGTCTAAATGTGGCACTGATTGCGCAGGTGCGTTAAACACTTATTAACGGATAACGTAAAAACAGGGTATGTTGGAGTTACATCATGCTTATTGGGATAAATCAGGATTACTTCAAGTTTGCCAGATAGGTTGCCACGGCTTCCATATCCTTGTCACTAAGGCGTATGGCGACACCGGTCATCCAGACATTGGTTCGTTTACCCGTGCGGTCACGGAACTCTTTCAGCATTTTGACGACATAGTCATGGCGTTGGCCGGCGAGAAGGGCGTAACCTTCCTGGCCGCGTCCATCTTCACCGTGGCATTTGACGCAGTAATCCTTATAGATCTTTTCACCCTCCGCAAGCAATGCGAGATTGCCGCCGCCTGAAGGTTTCATCTCCATATCCGCATAGTAGAGAGCAATTTTGATCTTGTCTTCGAAGCTGAAGGTCTTGGCCAGATTGCTCATCAGATAATCATTGCGTCGGCCATCACCAAAACGCTGAAATTGATCAACGGTATAAACGGGATTCTGACCGGCCAGGTTGGGAGCAAGTGGTTGTATTGCAATACCGTCTTCACCATGGCAGGTATTGCATAGTACTGTCCTCTCGCGCCCCTCTTTGACCATCTGTTTACGCAATTTTCGATTTTTCGCTATTGCTTCAATACGGCTTTCCAGACTTTTGCGCAACTGTAGATCCTCTTCCATGTTATTCGCCATTGCATTCTGTCCCAAAAGCATTGATGCAATTGCTATGAGGAGGGGGGGTAATGGCCAATTAATCATCGGAATTCTGGATCGCATTTTGTTTTAACTACCTGCTATTATTGCATTTTCAAAATAGCGTAACGGCCAGGATTTATGAGACTTGATTCACGTAATGAACTTTTGGGAATCTAGTGCCTTAGGACGGATGGAATGCGAGTGATTACAAAGTGCATCGGTAATAGCAAGCTGTTTAACCTTACTCCAGTACCCGTAGCGTGACTCGGTGAACAGAATCGTAACTGAGTATGACTAAAAAGCGTGCAAAACGGGGAAAGGGTAAGCCAAGTCGCAGCGGGACTCGGAGGTGGAAGCGTTGGTTTATTCTAGGCGTGGTCGCGCTAGTTCTGTCCGCGATCCTATATATTTTCTACCTTGATCAGGTCGTCCAGAGTCGTTTCCAAGGACGTCGCTGGGATGTGCCTGCCAAGGTCTACAGCCGAACCCTGGATCTCTACCCGGGCGCCTCGGTAACCGCCAGGCATCTGCTGCAGACCCTTGAAGGACTCGGCTATCGCCGGGTTAGTCATCCGAATCGGCCCGGAGAGTACTCCAGCTATCGTGGACGTTTTCTCATACGGACTCGACCCTTTCATTTTCCCGACATGAATCGCCCCAGCGACTATCTGGAGGTTATCCTCGATAAGCAGGGGGTGAGTGCTTTGAAGAGGGCGAGTAACGGAGATCCAATCGGTCACTATCGAATTGAGCCCAGGCTCATCGGCAGTCTTGCTTCGAGCCAAGGTGAAGATCGTATTCTCCTGACCCGAGAGGAACTGCCAGAACTATTGGTGGCGGGCCTGATTGCAGTGGAGGATCGCAATTTCTATCGCCATATCGGCATAGATCTGATGGCGATCGGGCGCGCGCTATGGGCCAATCTGGTTGCCAAGCGCGTGGTGCAGGGTGGCAGTACACTGACACAGCAGTTGGTGAAGAACTATTTCCTCAGCGCGGAACGCACTCTGTGGCGCAAAATCAATGAAATCGCGATGGCCCTGATCCTTGATTTACGCTATGACAAGGATGAGATTCTCGAAGCCTATGCAAATGAGATCTATCTGGGACAACAGGGGGGCAAGGCAATCCATGGCTTTGCCTTGGCCAGTCGTTTCTACTTTAATCGTCCTCTGCATGAGTTGGACCTCCCCCGTACGGCGTTGCTCGTTACCCTGGTCCGGGGGCCATCGGCCTATGATCCGAGACGCCGCCCGGAGCAGGCGGGAAAAAGACGTAGTCTGATCCTGCAACTGATGGCGGATCAGGGTGTCATCAGCCCCCAGGAGGCGGCAAGGGCCGGACAACAACCCTTGGGGGTGGAGCAGGGGGAACTGCAGAGTTCAGGTAGTCCGGCATTTATGGACCTGGTCAAGCGTCAATTACGCAGAGATTACAAGGAGGAAGATTTAAGTGCTGGTGGTTTAAGGATATTTTCTACTATGGATCCCTGGTTCCAGCAGCGGGCGGAAAAGGCGCTGTCGCAACAGCTCAGTGAACTGGAGAGTAAACAGATACAGGGTCTTGAAGCCGGCACTCTTCAAGGGGCCCTCACGCTGGCGGATGCTGAGACAGGTGAGGTGTTGGCTGTTGTGGGAGATAGAAATCCACGCTATGCAGGTTTCAATCGCGCTCTGGATGCGGTGCGACCGGTTGGCTCGCTGATCAAACCCGCAGTTTTTCTGACCGCCCTGTCGCAACCTGGTGACTATCATCTAGTTACACCGCTCGAAGACACACCGATCCGCATCAAAGGGGAGAACGATGAGATCTGGACGCCAAGTAATTATGATAATCAGAGCCATCACGGGGTGACCCTGGAGCAGGCGCTCACTGAGTCTTATAACCTGGCAACAGTACGTCTGGGTCTCACAGTCGGGCTCGATTCGGTGATCGACAATCTATACGGACTTGGTATACGCCGTCCCCTCCAGCCCTTTCCTTCCTTGCTGCTGGGTGCTGTCTCCCTCTCCCCTTTGGAAGTGACCCAGATGTACCAAACCCTGGCCAATGGTGGCTATGGGGCTACCCTGAAATCGATTCGTGATGTAACAGATGCACAAGGCATGCCATTATCACGCTATCCCCTGAAGATTGAACCACGAGTAGACAGTCGAGCGGTCTACTTGTTGCGGCATGCGCTTAACGAAGTGACCCGCAGTGGTACCGGCAAGGCGCTTCAGTGGCTATTGCCCGGGGATGTGGAAGTGGCGGGAAAGACCGGGACCACGGATGATCTACGAGATAGCTGGTTTGCCGGATTCGACCAGAAGCATATCGCCGTCGCCTGGGTCGGTCGTGATGACAACCATCCCATCGGATTGACAGGTTCCAGTGGCGCCATGCGGGTCTGGGCCAGTTTGATGAAAGGCATAGGTATTTCCACGCTACAGCATAATAAACCTGTAGGGGTAGAGATAGTTGCAATCGATCCTGATACTGGTCTCATCGGTGATGGGTGTCCTCAAGTTATTGAATATCCTTTTATTAATGGCAGCGGCCCGACATCCCGGGCACCTTGCGCCCATTCTGGATCACTGGTTGAGGACGGTGTTCTCTGGTTTCAACGCTTCTTCGACTAGACCGCATCTCAGTGATTCAGAGACTCATTAATTCGAATGTATCATCCGGTCGCTTGGAAAATAGAGGAACTTGAGGGTTTTGTACCGTTACCGGATGAAATATTGGGATTAAAACTAAAGTCTGCAATTCTGTAATGAACTTGGTAATTGTTCAGGTTTTCAGTCTGGTGCCGATTAACTGTATCAGGAAGCTTGGTTATGTGATTTTCTGCGGTAGCCATAGATTAAGCAGTGTTTACAAAAACATCACTGTTTTTTTCAAGCGCGGTTGCCGATCATCGAAAATTAACTAGTCTGAATATATGTATAAGCTTTAGCTGGGTGCAGCCATTGTAGTGTACAAACGAATGATGAATCGCAGAAGACATCAGCGGCTTGAGATCGATCTACCGGCAAGTCTGTTTTTTCAGAAGCAGAATATCGATGAATGCAGACTATGTAATTTTTCAGAGGGGGGGGTCTATCTGCAATGTGATGACGCAAGGCTGAATGAGCTTCTGTCCGATGGTTACATCACAGAAGCTGACCGTCAGGAGGCAGTTCTTAGTGTTGCCACTCATCAAATCCGCATAGTCATCGTTTACAAGCGTAATCAGGGAGTGGGTGCCAGCATAGTCGACCCTGTTGAAGGGCGGACGCTGTATACTTATCTTCAGTCTCAACGGGAAAACCTGCACAGTGAGCAGGCAGTATTCGATAAAGCAGCGGTGGCTTCGGTCTTGGGAGAGCTGCAGGAGCATTTGACCGGCTACCTCAATCCGCTGCTTTCACCATTTTTCGCTCAATCAAAAGAGGCCTTGTTGGCTCGCGCCAAGGAACCCCAGAATAGTCAACAGGAATCAACCATAATCCTATTGCTGACAGCCCTGGAGCGGGAACAGGATGAAATCTCAGATACCTTCCTCGGTCAGGTTGCAAAATCATTTGATGATTTGGTCAGCCTGCTAGGTATCGACACCACAGCTTCACTGGATGTTAATCAAGAGCTCGAGTTAGTAGAGAAGGTCGAGATAGACCACTGGGTTGTAATCAATGATATTACCAGACAGGTTGAGACTGACTTGGCAAGCAATCTCTATCATATTGAAACCTCACTTACCTATCTGACAGAACATACGATCAAGGATGAGAACAACCCACTCTCACCTGTTAGTTTGCTGAATGCGCTAAAAAGGGCGTTGGATAGGTTCGATTTGGAAATTAACAGTTTTCATCTGGTTCTGAGCGTATTTCAGAGGACTGTACTCAAGGGGTTGGATGGTTTCTATGAAGCAATAGTTGAGCTATTAAAGCAGAAAGGCATCGATTTCACTTCTCATTTACAGGTCAGTAAGCGTCACAGTAATCGGGCGAAAAAAATCTTGCATCCCAAAGTGGGTAAGGTGTTGCAGCATCTATCCACGCTACTCGATGTGAAGCATCATACTCATCAAGAGGGCTTGGGCTCGCAGGTTGATAGTATTGGCAAAAACCAGGTTATAGCGTCTTTGCAAAACCTACCATTGAGGTTTGGCTCATCAGTCCTCAAGCAACTTGAGCATGAGTTGACAAAACAATCACCTGATAATAAAAAACTTGATCCTCTGGTATGGGCTGCAATCAGTACCGGTGAGGAGTTGGTTTCAGCGCTACATGATGACCCACTCGTGCCAAGCGAATTGAAAGATCTGCTGAATCGGGTGGAGATTCAGATAATTCAGGAAGTGGTGAATGACTCCTCGTTACTGGAAAACAGCAAACACCCTGTCAGGCAGTTGCTTGCGACGATAGAGTCCCTGGCCCCTTATCTCACGGTGGGGAACCAGATGACACAGATAGGTGATATGTCGAAGATATCTCAGCTTCTCGATGCCATTGATTGCAATGAGCTGTCCGGTGTTTCTGAAGTGACACAAGCGCTCGAGGACCTAAGACATACCCATTTGGAGAGGTTTCACCATAATCGCCAACTAGCAATCGACCACTGTGAAAAGGATGAGCAAAATATCGCCGCGGAACGTGCGGTGTTTGATTACTTACGTAATCAGTTGTTGGGTAAATCGGTATCCAGTGCGGTTGAAAGACTGTTCCGGTTTGGCTGGATCAATCTGCTGGTGCAGACCTATACGATTGAGGGTGAAAAGAGTACTGCCTGGAAAGCCTATTCCCGTGTTATCGAAATACTGAGTAAACTGTTCCCGAGCCAATCTTCCCAGCAAGAGATGAGTGAAAACAGAGTTCGCGACCTGATCTCATTAATCAGAAAGGGGTTTCGTGACTATCCTGTCTATCCGGAAGGCAGCAAGAACTTCGCGATTGAACTACAGACGGCGCTCATCCGGGGAGGTGATGCGGCGAGACCTTT
>JASFJX010000011.1:0-16450 GCA_050119385.1 Candidatus Thiodiazotropha sp.
CTACCACTGAACCTGAGAAGGTAATCGCGCCGATGATAATACCTGCCGATAGCTCCCCCATCATGACCGGATTGAGGGTGCCCGCAGCAGCGTGATTGAGATAGGTGCCGATAGCCACCAGCACAGCAGCCATACCCACGAAGCTATGCAACGCCGCCACCAACTGCGGCATGGCGGTCATTTGCACACGGGCAGCGAGAACCGTACCAATCACGGCACCAAAGATCACCCCAACCAGAATGAAGTTGTATGACTGCACCTCATGGCCCAACAGGGTAGCCAAAATAGCGATGGCCATGCCCGCCATACCGAGAAAATTACCGCGTCGAGCAGAGGCCGGATGGGTAAGACCCTTTAGCGCGAGGATAAACAGGATTGCTGAAATCAGATAGGCAATCGCTTGGGTATTTGCTGAAATCTCCATCGATCAGGCACTCACTTATCTTTTTTCTTGAACATGGCCAACATCCTGTTGGTTACCAAGAAGCCACCAAAGACGTTGATCGATGCCAACAATACCGCAACAAAGCCAAAGATCTCAGCAGCAGCACTCGCAGTCTCGAGACCGGTCACCAAAAGGGCTCCGACGATGATGATACCGGATATGGCGTTGGTCAATGCGACCAAAGGGGTGTGCAGCGAGGGCGTTACCCCCCATATCACCCAGTAACCGATAAAGCAGGCAAGAACAAAAACGTATAATGCAACTAGTGTGTCAGGCATGGGATCGCTCTTTGTATTAAATTTATATTTGTTGATCTAAGACTCAGCTCTCAACCGCATAGCCTTGGTGATCTCATCTTCTTCAAGATCCTTCAGCACTAAGCCGTCGTCACCCTTCTCCACCATGATATTGAGCAGATTCATGATATTTCCAGCATAGAAGGCACTGGCATCCGAAGCTACCATGGAGGGGTAGTTGGTATGGCCGACAATCGTCACGCCATGCTTTACCACCACCTTGTCGGCCTCGGTCAATGGGCAGTTACCCCCAGTCGCTGCGGCCAGATCGATCACCACCGAACCGTCACGCATACTCTTGATCACCTCCTCGGTAATCAACACAGGCGCGGGTCTGCAAGGGATCAAGGCCGTGGTGACAATGATATGCGCCTTACTCAACTCATCCGCCAAGGCTTGCTGCTGCTTCGCCTTGGCCTCTACGGAAAGTTCCTTTGCATAACCGCCCTCACCGGAGCCACTCTCGCCGATATCGAGTTCTATCGCTTTGGCGCCGAGGGATTCGATCTGCTCCTTGGTTTCCGGCCGTACATCGTAGGCATGTACATCAGCACCCAGCCGTCGTGCGGTTGCAATCGCCTGAAGACCAGCAACACCCGCACCTAATACTACCAATCTAGCGGGTTTTGCTGATCCTGCCGAGGTCATCATCAATGGCAGGAAACGTCCATAATGAAGAGCAGCTTCAATCACTGCACGATAACCCGCAATATTGCTTTGGGAAGAGAGGGCATCCATGGCTTGCGCCCTGGATATTCTGGGGATTCTCTCCATCGCGAGATAGATGACATCTTTCTCCAGGAGCGTATTGAGGATTTCATCGACTTCACAGGACTCAACATGCGCGATCAAGATCGAATCCTTGGGTAGTTCAGTGGCTTCGCTTGCGGAAGGTTTGCGCACGCGTACCAGAATATCTGCATCCAATGCGTCTTCAGGAGAAACAATTTCAGCACCTGCATCCCGATACTGTGCATCAGTGAAATTGGCGCTATCACCAGCGCCAGAGGTCACTTTGATAGTAAAACCTCTATTACTCAGTTTCCTGACGATTTCCGGCGAAAGAGCGACTCGCCTTTCCCCCGCCGCAGTCTCTTTCAACAGGCCTATTTTCATCGTTATTTACTCAGCCAATATTGGATTGATTTAGCATTTCGTTAAGGGCGCACCATTATCCAGCCAAATCGTCTGATTCACAAGAATAGCCAAATGTCGCCATCCTTACTCGAATGGAATACGCCATGAAATGAAACCCCACCTTGGCAATATATTATTTATCTTGTAAATACAGCAGGTTACGAGTTATATAATCGATTCGCTGTAATACCTTAAAAGGTTTTCACAAGTCGTAAAACCAGACTTGAAGAAGGGATAGTAACACGCATGTTTTGGGAATATTTTCACGTTTTTACAGGCAACAGATCGCTTTCAGGGATTCAAAAACAGGGTCATAAGATATTACTGATGAACCCAATATTGTCTATGTCTCTCTATCTGAAAACGTCAAACAATATGAAACACTACACCAGTATCAATAGTAGGTACCGTAGTAATTTTCACCTTTGGTTTCCCGACTCTTATTCAGTACCAAGCCTATTGCCTTGTCGCTGTCCAGACGGCTCAGCGTCTCCTTTATTGCTTCTACCGGTGTCCCACCAGCCTCTACAACGATCAAGATCTGCCCCATATGCTGGTTCAGCACGGTCGACTCACTGGTTGATAATAGTGGAGGAGAATCGAAGATGATGATTCGATCACGGTATCTGTCGGCAACTTCATGTAGCAGCTCCTCCATCTCCTTACTGGCGAGCAACTCTGTCGACTTTTCCGAACGTTTACCGGCAGAGATTATCTTTAGTCTTGGGATCTGTGTTTCGAGAATGACATCACCCACGGTACAGCTTTTGTCTTCAAGCAGATCAATGAGTCCTTTCTCTTTTTCTATACCCAGCAACGTACTCAAGGAACAGCGTAATACATCACCATCGATTAGGAGTACAGTTGAATCGAGTTCAGTAGAAATACTCAACGCAAGATTCATTGCGGTAAATGTCTTGCCTTCTGCCGGCAGGGAGCTGGAAACAGATATCAGATTGCCATGCTCTATGGGCGCAGCACCCTTACCCAATGCATTCATGATGATCGGGCGCTTGATGATTCGATACTCTTCAGAGAGCTGCTTATTCCCGGAATGCGGAACAATATATCCCACATGAGAAAGTGATTCGTAATCCAGCTGAATCTTCTTACCTTTACTGACCGACTTCTTTTTAACCGGTTCCTTACTGACAGGTGTAGCGCGTTCGCCAGGCCGCTGTTCTTCAGCACCAGTTGCGACAGGCGTTGACACTTCAGTCGTCGGTGTAGCTTTCTCAACCGCTTTATTCTGCGGTGTAGTACCCGCAGTGGGATCAACTGCCTCGTTCGCTTTAGTCTTATCTGACTTGGATTTTGCTAACCGCTCAATCGCTTTCTCAATGCTGCTCATTTAGAACGCTTTCCTGTAACTGGATTGTGTTAGAACCATGTTTCGGGAATAATCAAAACATCTCCAGGCATCATTTTTACATTCGCAGAAATATCACCATCTCTGATCAAATCGTCCAGACGGACACGATACTCTGTTGTTTTTCCGTCTACCTTCCTGACAACCTTTGCTTTGTTACCCGCAGCAAATTCAGTCAAACCGCCCACAGCGATTATGACATCGAGCAACGTCATACCATCCCTATAGTTGATCGACTGTGGTTGAGAAGCCTGGCCAACGACCCGTACCTGTTCAGTATATCGACCAATAAATTCTGTAACGCTAACCGTCACTTTTGGCGATTTGACGAATTTTGAGAGTTTGGCTTCCAGCGTTCTGGCCAAATCAGTCGGCGTTTTTCCACTCGCTGGCAGGTCTTCCACCAGGGGGGTAGTGATCATACCATCAGGACGAACCACCACCTGTGTTGAAAGTTCGCTATCGCCCCAGACAAATACATTGAGGGTATCACCGGGTCCAATCACATACAGGGGAGAGTCAGGGCCAGCCACTGTAGCTGAAGGCTGGCTTGCTTTTGATGTCATCTCTGGTGGACTTGAACACCCCGCCAGTACAGCTATTGACAAAGCCATGAACAGACCCAATATTTTTTTGTAACTCATTGATAACATATTGCTTTCCTGATATTCAACGATGCTAACTCAACTATATTCTAGCCCTTATTTTGAGATATCTCACTCAAAAGCTTTCGAGCTTCCTCTGATTCGGGGAAATCGGCTGGATCTTTGGTGATTGTCACCAATACCTCTTTCGCCTCTTTCACTTTATCCGAATTTGCTAGCATAACAGCATAATGGTAAAGAATAGATGGATCTGAGGCCTTATCCATAATCGGGGTCAATAATGTCAAAGCCGTTGCTGTATCTCCCGATTTATGCGTCAACCATGCAAATGTGTCGACTACCGATTGAGAGGCATTACCTGTAATTTCATAGGCAAGTTTCGCCTGCTCAAGAGCTTTCTTCGAATCCCGTTCAAAATTGAGCAGCGCTGAGTTGTTCAGAGCCACGATATTTCGCGGATTCACCTCAAGCAGTTCGCCATATAGCTTTAATGCCTCGTCCGCTTTCCCAGTCGTCTGATAGACTATAGCCAATGCCAACATTACCTGTTGATTGTTTTTGTTCGATTTCTTCCAGTCGCTCAACAGGTTGATTGCACGCTTCGAGTCGTTATTTTTGACATACAAGTCAGCTAACTGCTGTATCAGAACAAAGGGGGCCTGAGATGAGACGTGGGCTTCCAGGTTTTTGATAGCTTTAGCCAGATCACCCTGTTCCTCATGGTAGTTCGATTGAAGTGTCACACCTACCAACTTGGTCTTATCGTCTTCCAACAGTTGTTTTATAATTGCTTCTGCCTGCTGGTAATTTTTCTCCCGCATCTCCAGTTTGAAGCTTAGCAATTTGCCTTTAAAGGATGATGGTACCTCTTTATCCAATCTTTGCAGGGTATTTCTGGCTGCCTCTATATCCCCCCTCTGAATCTGGAGATCCGCAAGTTGTAAATAGGCTGTCTCGTTGCGCGGATCATTATCCAGCAACTTTGTAATTGTCGATTCCGCTTCCTTGTAATTGCCAGTCTGCTGATCCATCACTGCAAGTAGGGATATGATGGCAGGATTCTTACTCTCCCTGAGTTTTTCGTCATCAAGATAGGCGGCGGCCTTCTCCGGCTGTTTTTTTCTTAGATAGTACCTGGCCAGAATAACCCGGGGGAGCCATGAGTCCTGACCTTTTTCGACAGCTTTATCCAACCACACCAAGGCCTCGTCTTGATTCCCTGAGCGTTCACTTAGCTGAGCAAGCAGCAGCATCGCCTTGACATTGTCTGGCTCTTTGGCAATGACTAGATTGAGCCTCTCGATTGCAGCATTCAGTCGACCATCTTCAAGATCCATTCTTGCGAGTGCTAATTGACTCGGGATAAATTCGGAACTTTTATTGACGGCATCAGTAAAATATTGCTTTGCGGCGCTTCTGTTACCCGAACTGAGTTCAATCATAGCCCTCAGATGGAGATCATTAGGACCTCCACCATCACGGGCTAAAAGTTGATCGGAGAGTTTGCGCGCAGAAATAAAATCCTGCTTCTTGATATACGAGAGAATTAATAAAGTATCTCTCTTGGATGAGGCCCCTACCCATTTGCCCTCTAACTCATTTATAGCCTCGTCAAAAGACCCATGACTGATATAGAGTTGAGCCAGTTCCTCACGAATCCGGGTATCACTGGGATTGGCATCCGCAGCTCTTTTAAGGAACTCGACCCCCTTGGTGTACTCACCCGACTGACTGGCCGCCAAGCCGATCATGGTTAGTATCTGATTGTCGTTTTTATCAACACCACCAGACTCGAGCAATGCCAAAGCCTCTTTCGGTTTATCCAATCGCAATTTGATTTCGCTAAGAAGCTTTCTCGCCTGTAAATGGGTTGGCACCTGGTTAACATATCGCGTCAGTAGTGCGTTCGCCTGTTCCAAGTTATTTTCTGAGAAATTTACGGCGCCCAGTAAAAGCATGGTCGGCAGATGATTGGGCATAGCCGAATGAGCTTGACTCAACTTGGTGACCGCACTCTTATAATCCTGTTTCAGATAATCATATAGACCTGAGAGATAATCAACGTATGGATTCTGCTTATAATTAGCTTCTAACTCTCGAATGAATACTTCACTCTCATCCAATCGCTTAAGATGGAAAAACAAGTGGATAAGATTAACTCTGATCATATACCCATCTTTTCTAGGGTCATCTTTACCTATCAATGACAGGGCATCTTTCAATAGTTCTATCGCCTTATCGTGATCCTCCAACGTGACATGCAGCGCCCCCATGTCACGCAATGTTTTGTAATCCTTTTCATCTATCTCAATTGCCCGCTGCAAATATGCCAATGCTTCACTATCATCGCCCCTCATAACTGCAGCTTTCGCCAGTGATCGCAATGCAGTGACACTGTTTTTATCCTTTTCCAGCATCTTCCTGGCCAGGGCAGCCCCTTTATCCAGCTGTTTCTCACCCAAATAAGCGCGTGAGGCTATACCCCATACCTTGGTGGGATCAATATTATCCAGTTCACCTTTTTCATACGCCTCTACGATTTCTTTATATTTCCCTTGTAAATCCCAGGAAGAGATTAATATCAGCTGCGCATCAGCCGTTGGTGAGTCTCCACTGGAAACCTTTTTTATCTCCTTTTCCGCTAAAACTCCGTTCCCTTTTTTCAAATAACTTCTGGCCAGCAACTGCCTGGCATCGTTATTTGCAGCGTTATTCTGAAGGAGTTGCTTTAGCTCAATAATCGCCTTTGAGTAATTTCCGCTCTCATAACTGTTTTTTGCAGAAGCCAAGGCCTCCTTCTCATCCTTTCCTATTGTGCATGCAGACAGCATAAGCTGTAGCACGGCAATAGATAGTATTACCCAAAATCTCAACATTATTGCCTTATTCACCGCTAGTATCATTTGATAATCACCTTCACATCCGGCTTGATTGAATGCTTGATCACTCCAGCATCGACCTATTTAAGGCCATATTTATTTACCAGGTCATATAAAGTTGGTCTACTGATACCCAATAGATCAGCAGCCTTGGATACATTTCCACCTACGAAGCTCATCGCCCGTATTATCGCTGTCGCTTCAGCCTGCTCCCTGACCTCTCTCAAATTAACCGGCATCACATCCTTACTGCTTTCAGTCAATTGCAATTCACTGGGAGTAATCAATTGATCATCCGCCATGACAACAGAGCGTTTTATTCTGTTTTCAAGCTCTCTCACGTTACCAGGCCAAGCATAGCCCTCTATGGCTTTCAATGCTTCCTTAGTGAAGCCTGTGACTTTTGATGAGTTCTGTTTAGCGTATTTCTTTAAAAACGACCAGGCCAACAAGACTGCATCCCCCGCACGCTCCCTCAATGGTGGAATATTGATGGAGATCTCACTGATTCGATAGTAGAGATCCTCGCGAAATTCTCCCTGTGCTATTTTCTCTTCCAAATCCTGGTTGGTTGCACACACTACTCTCACATCCACCGGAACCTCTTCCCTGCCACCGATCCTCTCGATAACCCGCTCTTGTAAAAAACGCAACATTTTTGCTTGCAAACCTATCGGCATATCGCCTATCTCATCGAGAAACAGGGTTCCGCCATTTGCTGTCTCAATCTTTCCTATTGTCCTTTTCGATGCACCAGTAAAAGCGCCCTTCTCATAGCCATATAGTTCACTCTCCAAAAGGTTTTCAGGTATCGAAGCACAGTTGATAGCGGCAAATTTCTCACTGCTTCTATCACTCAGGGCATGAATAGCCCTGGCAAGTACCTCTTTACCGGTTCCACTCTCTCCAAGAAGCAATGCTGTTATATCCGTTGGGCTGATCTTTTCGATTACCCTGCATATTTCCAGCATTTCCGGGCTGTTTGCTATTACGCCATCTAGTGGAGAATTTCGCTGCATGCCATGGAGCCTGCGATTCTCCTCCTCCAGGCCATGCACATTGAACGCACGTTCGATAATAACCCGCAATACATCAGGGTCTATCGGTTTTTGATAAAAGTCGTAGGCGCCCAAATCAATCGACTTGAGCGCATTCTCTCGATCGTCATTCCCCGTCACCACAATAACTTTTGTTTGAGGAATCAGATTAAGTATCTCTTGTAAAGTAGCGAACCCCTCGCTGACATTGGTCGGATCCGGCGGCAAACCAAGATCAAGCGTAACCACAGCCGCCGAGGTTTTTCTCAGACAGTTGATAGCACTCTTTCTATCACCGACGATATGCACATCATAACCGTCAAAACTCCATTTGAGTTGGCGCTGGAGACCCGGATCATCCTCAACAATTATCAGTGATTTCATCTGGTTATTAGCTTTATTCACAACTGCGCCTCTATCGTGGTCGATACCTGATTGTCTATATTCTGCTGCGCAGCCTCAAGCGGGATAGTGATCTCGAACTTAGTGCCGACACCCTGAGCACTCTCCACCTTCATACTACCATTCAGTGAATTCACATACTCCCTGGTTTCATAAACCCCAATCCCCATGCCCGCATTACCTTTCGTCGTTTGAAACGGACGAAACAACTTTTCCTTGAGGAACAGTTCATCCATTCCAATTCCATTGTCTTCAATCGTAATCACTGCATTACCATTATCCCGATCTACTGTCACATCAACCTTTCCGTCCACTTGTGACGCTTCCTGGGCATTTTTTATCATGTGCACCATGACAGCGGTAAAACGATCCTTATCGGCAATAATTTTCAGGAAATCGGCATTGACCGTCAGTTGCGGCTTAGGTAAATAGGCATAAAGCTGATTTACCGCCTGCGCGACAGATTCCTCCACATAAAACTGCTTTGTATCGGTTGATTCGAACCTTCCCTGCCTCAGCTGGGTGAGTAATCGTCCCATTTTACTAACCGCATTACCAATGGTTTTGACCGCATCATCCATGAACTCAGGGTTGTTTTTATGCCGTTCGGCATTCTTCACTACCAATTCCAACTGGGCAATCAGGTTTTTCAGATCATGCACGACAAATGCAGAAAGTCTGTTGAAGGCTTCGAATTGATTGGCTTGATTCAATGCCTCCGAGGTTTGTAACAACGCTAAATAACTGCCTGCCTGCTTCGCGGTGGCCTTGATGAGATCCCTGTCTTCCCAGTTGACAGATTTTGATAGCTTTGGTTGTGTCAGCAAGACAAAACCAAGAAGCTGTTCATGGTGATTGATGGGCACGATCAGCCAGGCACCCTCGATCGCAATAAGTTCATCATTCAGCCTCAAGTTCTCATAACGCTCCGGAAATCTTTGATACTCATCGATATCGACAATCCAGTCACTTTTCGAATAATAGATCACTAAAGAATCCGATAGGTCCAATGAAATGTTATTTACAGGCACTTGCCATTGACTGACGCAATGGTAACTACCGGCATTGTCCGACATCCACAAATATCCGCCACCCGCATCGATCGTATCAGCGACCGCCTGAATCACCCGAATACGGATCTCCTTTCCCCCCCTACCGTCGGAAAGTGTCTGCACTACCCGTAACCACTCGTCACGCCAGTCATACTTGTAGCTAAAGAAGTGCTTGTTTACAAATACTTTTATCTTTAAACGAAGGCTCCCTGAGAACAGCACGCTGATGAGAAAGATGACTCCCGCGAATACAAAGGCTATCTGGGTTGCCTTACCCCAACTCCCTCCGTAAAAGCGGATGTAATAACCTACCGCTGCCATCGATACCAGGTAGGCCCCTGCGGCTACAATCGTGGTGGCATGGAATACCACCTGTTTCGAGACAAAGACACGCACTGACCAACTGGGGTTTCTTCTAGCCGCAATCGCAACGAATGGTACAGCCAACGCGCTTGTCAACCCCCTCGCCTGCCACAATGTGGCATCTACCCGATTAAACATCAAAGCTTCAGCATAGAGGAAAAAATCATAGACAAAAAGAACCGCCATTCCGAGATAGAGATACTTGACAGCCCAACGTACCTCCGGTCTTGTACTACGATAGAGTTGTTCAATCAGGGTTAGGCCGGTAATGGCGAAGCCGAGATAGCCAATTAGAGGAAGACTTGCAAAACGCCCCCTGGGACCCAGACCAGGCAAGAGTTGAAACAAGGGCTCAACAACTATCAAAGCGGTAGAACTGATGAGGAAAAGAATAGGGATATAGGCCAGATTCCGCTGTTCACTACCGCTCGCCTTGTTCAAATTAGCCAAAAGACGGAAAAGGAAAGCGAACCAGGCGATATTTCTTGCTACCTCAAAGAATTGGTAACCAGTTCTGGTAAGGTCCGAATCATCCAACTGCAAAGCAACAGCAGTCCACGCCCAGCAAGTTGTGGTCACAGAAGCAATCAGCAAATAGATGCCCTCTATTCGCCCACGCCAACTGGTCACAAGCATCACACTGAACAACAGGAAAAGTGTGCCCGATATGGCATAACCGATGATTCCGATACTCAAGCAGTTTATCCTCTGTATAGATTTCCACATTGATATGCGGAATGAACTTTTTACCTGTAATAATGTCCGAATAATCTTAAATGCTTAATAATTACATACATATACGGAATTCCCTGTGCAACTTTGAATTCTTTGTGATTCAATAAGTTAACGTTAATTGTAATTTTCAGGGTCAAATAATGGATACCCAATATTATAAGGGATAGTGAACTGAATCACCTCTTCGAACCAGATTTTCAGTTGAACCTAGATTCCATCACAGATTCCCTCGATAATAGCCTCTATTAATCAGATATTTTTTAGCGGATTTGAAACTATGATGACAAATGCAGCTCACACAATAATGTCCACCTTGCCGGTTCATGCCAAAAACGGATACAAAACAATAAATTGCAATAAATTCAAAGGATTCACCCTGATAGAGGTCATGGTTGTAGTGGTCATACTCAGCATTCTCGCAGCAATTGTCGTGCCTAAAATCATGGATCGGCCGGAACAGGCTCGAATCACCAAGGCTAAAAGTGATATACGCGCCTTGGAGGCCGCGCTCAATCTCTATCGACTAGACAATATGATCTATCCCACAACCGATCAAGGCCTCGAGGCCCTGGTAAGCAAGCCTAGTGATTCACCGGAACCGAGTAATTGGAAAGAGGGCGGCTACCTGGATCGATTACCTGTCGACCCCTGGGGTAACGCGTATCTCTTTCTCAATCCGGGGACCCATGGGACGATTGATATCTATTCTGGAGGGCTCGATCCACAATCAAGCGAGGACGATCTCGGAAATTGGAATCTGGAGTGAATATCAACCACTCAACCACCCTATCCGATATTCAGCGGGGTTTTACCCTCATTGAGGTTATGGTGGTCGTCGTCATTATCGGTGTCCTGATCAATTTCGTCACAATCTCAATCGGACGCAATTCACCGGCTGACCAGCTGAAAACGGAGGCCCAGCGGCTATCCAGCCTGATCGGTCTGGCGAGTGAAGAGGCCCTGTTGAGATCGTCTCTGATCGGTGTCGATATCGGCGAGGAGGATTATAGCTTTCTACGCCTGGAAGAGGGAGTGTGGCAACCGATGCAGGATAACCTGTTTCGCGCACGCAAGTTGCCCGAAGGCATGGAATTCAAGGTTACTGCCTCCACCCAGCAGACCGGTGAGGATGAGGAGGAGAATCTCCCTGAGATCATATTACTCAGCAGCGGCGAAATGACGCCCTTCGAATTGAAGCTGAGTTCTACCCAAACTGAGAGTTATTACAGACTGACCGGAGATGAATTAGGTGAACGCACACTCGATTATGTCTCAGCCTACTGATGCCTCTCCGGCCAGGGCGTGCTTGGCCCATATCGCCAGAAACAAGGGCTTTACCCTACTCGAGATCCTGATCGCTTTAGTCATACTGGCCACCGCATTCGGCTCGATCATCACAGTTGCCGCCAACCAATCAGTCAATGTCGGCTATTTGAGGGACAAAACCTTGGCGCACTGGGTAGCGATGAACCAAATCACTGAATTACAGGTTGCTAACGAATGGCCGGCAATCGGGAAAAAGCAGGGTGACGAAGAGATGGGTCCGGTAAAATGGTATTGGGAACGCACCCTCACTAAAACCCCGGATGAACGGGTACGCCAGTTGGAAATCGCCGTGTATCGCAATCAAGGGGATGAGGAAGCTGTGGCAAGGCTTGTGAGTTTTCTTGCCCAACCGATGTAATATGTTTAGACGGACTTCCTTGATACTTCCCTGCAAAACACCCCCATACCTGGAAGATAGTGCTTCTTGCAGTTTCAGCAGGCCCTGCCCCGGGAATATGGACCACCACCCTGAAAGTCGTGGTTTCACCCTATTGGAGCTTCTGATCGCCATTACGATTTTCTCCATCATCGCGGCATTCGTCTATTCAGGCCTTAAGGTTGTCCTGGACACTGAGCATCAGACCAGCCTGCACGGTAAGCGAATCGCCAAACTCCAGCTTGGATTCAATCTCATACAGAGAGATATCGAGCAGTTAGTGAGCCGGCCAATACGTGATCAATACGGCGATCAACAACCTGCCATGCAGGGTAGCGACTCATCCAGCATCCTGTTGGAATTTACCCGCGGCGGTTTTGCCAATCCGATGCAAATATCACGCAGTAGTCTACAGCGTGTCGGCTATGTCTACGAGGACGACACACTCTACCGGCTAACCTGGCCTACCCTTGACAGACCTCAGGACAGTGAACCCCACCGGCAAAAACTGATCGAAGACATCACCTCGGTGGAACTAGTCTTTTATGATGATGAGTTGCAAGAGAAACAGGAATGGCCGCCACGGACAACCGGTACAGATGATGAAGATCCAAACGCACTACCAGTCTCTATAGAACTCAAGCTGGAGCTCGAAGACTGGGGTACCATCCGGCGGCTGTTTCGTGCTACGCAGCCAATCCCGGTTGCGAATGAGTAAGTAGCAATGCCGGTTGCACCACACCATAATTCGAATCATGAAAAAGGGGTTGCCTTGATCACCGCTATCATTGTTGTCTCAATAGCCGCCATCGCTGCCGTAGCCATGACCCATGAGTTGCAATTGAATATTCGCCGTAGCAGTAATATTTTTACTGCTGATCAGGGTTTCCTTTACGCCCTAGGCAGTGAAGCCTGGTCGCGAGGCATGCTAATCAGGGACCTGAAGGACAGTAATTCGGATAGTAACTATGACGGTCTTGACGAAGACTGGGCGCAAGAACTTCCGCTTACCCCGGTCGAAGGCGGTCAGGTACAGGCATTAACAACCGATCTACAAGCCAGATTCAATATCAACAACCTCTACCTGAAGGCGGAGGACCCCAGCGATGAGGATAAAAAGCTAGTCGCCAATAATTTAGCTGTATTCCAGCGTTTACTGGCAATTCTAGAGCTACCCGAATCGATCGCCCAAGCCACCGCCGACTGGCTGGATGAGGATATCAAAGCGCTCTACCCGGATGGCGCCGAAGATACGGAATACCTCGATCTGGATCAACCCTACCGTACCGCCAATGGGCCAATGAGCAATCCAACTGAACTGAGGCTCATAAAAGGTGTGGACCAGGAAGTCTTCGAGAAGCTGGCTCCCTATGTGACAACCCTGCCGGAACAGACCGAAATCAACG
Source organism: Candidatus Thiodiazotropha sp. (assembly GCA_050119385.1). Lineage (GTDB taxonomy): Bacteria > Pseudomonadota > Gammaproteobacteria > Chromatiales > Chromatiaceae > Thiodiazotropha. The sequence goes on from JASFJX010000011.1 coordinate 13,429, forward strand.
TTAATACCGCAGATACGATTGTCATCCAGGCATTAGCTGATGACCTTGACGAAGCAGATATCGAGCAGTTGATCAGTGAGCGTGAAGATACCCCATTCGAGCAACCAACTGTATTTATTAAAAAATTAAAAGCACTTTTGGGTAAAAATAATGTAGAATCTGAACAACTAACATCATTGATCTCTGTTGAGAGTCACTATTTTCAAATGGAGACCGTTGTCCAGATGGAAAGCAGTAGCCAAAGACTAGTCAGTCGATTGTATAAGGGTGAAAAAGGTGTTGTTGTCATTTCCCGTGCCCTCGGAGTTTACTAATGGCTGAACGCTTGGTTATACAGTTCCATGACAGCGACTGCAGCAAGGTCAGCTGGGTAATCACTGGCGGGGTCAATCCGCAATTGGCCGAAGGAACCCTGGCGCAAGCCGCAAAGCAGGCAAAGGGCAGGCGCACCCAGGTTTTCATACCGACTTCAGAACTGCTCATCACCGAGGTAAAGATCCCGACCAAAAACCGCCAACGTCTTATTCAAGCGATTCCATTCACCCTTGAGAATGAACTGACCGAGGATGTCAGTCAGCTCCACTTTGCCGCGGGCAACACCGATAGCGATAACACCACCCCTGTCATAGTCATCGCAAGGCAGAGGATCGAGTACTGGCTGGAAACCCTCGAAACAGCGGGAATCGAACCTATCGCTATCTATGCCGATCTGCTTTCTCTACCCTATAAGAGTGGAGCCTGGACCCTCTACCAGGACAATCAGTTCCTGAATGTCCGCACCCATAGTGAGCAGGGCTTCTCTGCCGATGCCATCAACGGTGAGTCGATACTCAGGCTTGCGTTACAGCAAGAGAGCGAACAGCCGCCAGGCAAAATCTATTTCTTACAATCACCTGATTGCTCGAAGCCGATCGATCTTGCCCCGTTGAGTAGCGAATATAAGATCAAAATCAGACGATTTCACGCCCATGCTGAATTGACTGCCCGGCTTACCGATAATCTTGTCGAGAAACAGCAGATCAATCTGCTTCAGGGTGAATATCTCCGCGTTGACAAAATGACCTTGCAGTGGAAACGCTGGCTTCCCGCCGCCGCAATGTTTGGGGTATTCATTGTCTTTAGCTTGCTGATGAGCATCCAGGAATACAGCCAGTATGATCGACAAAACATCGCCCTGAGCAAACAGATAAAGGAGATCTTTCAACAGGCCTTCCCTGAGGTCAAACGGGTCGTCGACCCGAAGACGCAGATGGAGCAGAAGCTCAAGGCCCTACGCAAGGGGGGGTCCGCTAGTTCCATGCAGTTCACCAGCCTCTTTGTACCCGCCGCTTCGGTCATCAAGAACAGTCCTAACACCACATTGGAAAGCATAAGTTTCCGAGATGGGAAGCTCGATCTGCAATTAGTCATCAAGGAGTTGCAGGCATTGGAGAAGTTAAAACAGGCAATCGAGGCAAAAAAACTCTCAGTGGATATCCGGTCGGCCAACGCCACCGGTAACCAGGTGACATCACACATACGAATTACTGGAGTGAAACCATGAAGGAGTGGTGGCAGTCCAAAACACCCCAGGAGCATATGGCCATGATTATCGGAGCAGCAGCTATCTTGGTGTTGCTTGTCTACCTGCTGATGTGGCGCCCATTCGTACAGTCACTGGATAAAAAGGCACTGCAGGTCGAAAGCCAGCAGATCACCTTGAAGTGGATGCAGGACAATCTCGATCTGGTAAAAAGCCTGCAAAGGCAACAACGGGGGAGAGCGACCAGCAGCAACGAAGCACTGCTTACATTGGTTGACAGAACAGCAAAGAAGATTCAACTACGGCAACAGATCCAGCGCATCAAACCCCAAGGAGACAATGCGGTTCAATTGTGGATAGAACAGGCCCCATTCGACACAATCATCAAGTGGCTGGGGCAGTTGATACATACCCATGGCATCGGGATCGACTCTCTGAATATCGACAAGCAAGATAAGCCGGGGCTGGTCAATGCAAGGCTTGTGCTGCAGCGAGAGGGAGGGGCCTAATGCGCTGGTGGAGCTTTCTTATCATCGGCCTGGGTGCTTATCTGATCTTTCTGCTCGTGGAAGTGCCGGCACAGCACATCGTAGGATGGACGCTGGCCGATAACGCCAAGCTGCCCTTCTCTTACGCTTCAATAAAAGGTAGCCTGTGGCGAGGAAAAATGGAGTCCGTCAACTACCAGGGAATTTCTATCAATAAACTGAAATGGCGCTTCACTCCCAGCGGTCTGCTTCTCGGCAGAATCGGATTCAACATTGAAGTAAAACAGTCAAAGCATAAAATCGATGCCAATGTTGCCCGCACTTTGGGTGGTAATTTACTACTGAAGAGTATAGAGGGGTCACTCCCCGCATCAATGATTGCCAAGACTACCGGTCTTAAGCAGATAGATGTTGATGGTGAGGTTGAACTCGCTATGGATCATCTCGCCCTCGAGGCTGGGCGAGTCGCCTCGGCAGAAGGAGAGATCAAATGGCTCAATCCGGTGCTGCGACGTCCCTTCAGCCTCAAAGAAGGCAATCTTAAAGCTGATGTAACAACCGACGATAACGGCAATATCAATATAAAGATCAACGATCTGGGCGGGGGCAGCTCAGTGGATGGTGAACTGAGTCTCAGCAATGAAGGAAACTATAGTCTAAATGGATCAATCAAACCCGGTGCGAAATCAGACCCAGGTTTAAGCAATGCTTTGAAGGCCGTTGCAAAAAGTCAACCTGACGGTAGTTATCGAATAAGTTTCAGCGGTAGTCTATAGGGGATTTTCTATGATCAAACGCAACAGTGGAGGCCGATTTAGGCCTGTATGCCAATGACCTATCATCTGCTAATATATAATGCATTACATAGTTAATATAAACCCATGATGAATAAAGATTTTTACTATCTAATCATGATCCTACGCCAAATCAACCACCAACTGGTGCCACAATACTGGTGCGAGACTTTGATGGGACCGGTCCAACAATGATTATTTTGCAATCCCGATCCATG
>JASFJX010000012.1:0-16316 GCA_050119385.1 Candidatus Thiodiazotropha sp.
CGATAGATACTTTTCTATGTTCGGCGCTCTTTTGGTTAAGAGCTGCAAGCGTAGTGCAGGAGTCTCGCGTATCAGATTCCACAATCGGTCTCGTTCGCCTGCAGGTGCGTTCTTGTCGGCCCAGTCACACATGGAGCCGCAGAACACCTTGCGAGGTGTGCCGTCCTTTTCGGCCTGCCTTTGCCAGCGCTTTGGTTTGTCCCAGTTATCGGCAGAGAGGATGCGCGGACTTGATCCTTTGCCCCAATGGCTGCCACCTGTTCTCTTATCCAGAGCCTCAGCGTAGCACTGGTCACAACCAGGCCCCACCTTGGTACATCCCCACCAAGGGTTGAAGGTGCTGTCAGTCCAGGCTATCTCTGTTTTCTCTGCCATTTCAATTTTCTCCTGGCGAAACAACGGTAAAACAGTCACTTACAGACGAAACCAGTCGGCGAACATAGATATCCATGTCATTGTAACTTATTGAAAATCTGTCAGAACTAGCCGAATCGAAGACGTGACTTCTCATCAGGTGGCTCATTTAAGCTTGTCCGCCAGTTCATCAATTCTCGGGGCGTAGTAAACGTTCTGCAAAATCGATAGGTTTCTATGTCCTGATATCTTCGCCAGCTCCATTAAGCCAAATACCTGAGCCAGTCTGGATAAAGCCTCCCTCCTGAGATCGTGAAAGTGGAGGTCATCAATCAGGGCGCGTTTCTTCATCTTCCTGAAAAGGGAATCAAGTTGGCTGGTATTAATTCCAAATACGGTATCTTCCCCGGTCGCCAGCTTGAGAAGCCTTTGCGCCTCACTTGACAGGGGAACGTCCCTGGCCTGATTGTTCTTTGCGTTTGGGATGTGGACGTATTTTTCGTGGGTATCTTCCCACTTCATTGAGCATATCTCGCCAGCCCTCATGGCTGTTTCTATTGCCCAGAGCATGACCAGGCCAACGGTTGCGGTTAGGGTTTGCGGTGGCGTGTAATCGAAGCCGGAAGCAAAAAGCATGCGCTCCAGCTCATCATCGGTGATACGGCGTTTCCTAGGGGGGGATTCTGGTGGCCTCTGAACCTCAGTGAAGGGGTTGTTCTTGAGCCAGTGCCATTCCTTCATGGCGACATTGCATGCGTGGGAGAGCAGTACCCAATCCCGTCTAACCGAGTCTGTCTTGACCTCTTTTAAACGCCGTTCCTTCCATTCAGAGACATGCGGGGCGGCGAATTCGGATAATCTGACCTGACCGATAGGGTCACGCTGTAGCGCTTCTATCCGCTTTTCCTCTCGTTTATGCGATTTCTTGCGGGTCGATACGGTTTCCTTATATTTAAGGAGTAAATCTGATAAAGTTTTCTTGCCGGATAGAACTCCGGATTCTAATTCCTGCTCTGTCTCTCTTGCCCAGGCCTCGGCTAGGGCCTTTGTGTGGAAGGTTTTGGTTCTGCGGATTCGGTTGACACACACGCCAGCACGCCATTTCTTACCGACTTTCTGAAAGGTAGCCATGTTAGTGTAATCCCAGGTGTAAAATTTTGACCTCGGGATAGTGTAATTATCCGGGTCAAAGTGTAATTTTCTAGGATTAGCGTAGCGCTGGAAATCAGCTAAAGCAATGAATTTTAGTAATAATGTGAGGGTATGTGTGGTATTCTGTAAAAGTGTATGGTACTCCCTAGGGGATTCGAACCCCTGTTACCGGCGTGAGAGGCCAGCGTCCTAACCACTAGACGAAGGGAGCAGTTTCTCACGAAAGGCGGTATTATACTGACTTGGTTGCCAGGCTCAATCACCTGGTTAAAAAAAAATAGCTCAATGGTCGTGCCCTTGAAACAAGCTGCCAAGTGGCTGAAATCGAAGTTTTCCGGATTGATCAGCAGTCCTGCCCATGCAGGGCCGGATAGAAGAGGCTCTGAGAGGCCTACTGTAGTCACACGGGATAATCATACGATATCTCGTGGGAATATCAGCCGAAACACGATAAAAGTCCTCACAAAGTTACAAAATGCCGGTTACGAGGCGTACCTGGTCGGTGGCGGTGTGCGTGACCTGTTACTTGGGCGGGAGCCCAAGGATTTCGATGTGGCTACCAATGCCCTGCCGGATGAGGTGAAGGCGGTTTTTAACAACTGCCGGTTGATTGGTAGACGTTTTCGCCTTGCTCATGTCTATTTTGGCCGGGAAATCATTGAAGTCGCTACATTTCGCAGTAACCAGCAGCCGACCCAGGATGGGGAGCGTCATGTAGAGAATGGCATGATACTGCGTGACAATGTCTACGGTACCCTTGAAGAGGATGCTCAGCGACGGGATTTCACCATCAATGCACTCTATTACGATGTCGGTGATTTCACGGTGGTGGATTTCGCCAATGGTATGTCGGATATTCAAAATGGGGTAATACGTCTGCTGGGTGATCCGGAAGCTCGATTCAGGGAAGATCCGGTCCGTCTTCTCCGGGCTGTGCGTTTTGCTGCCAAACTAGGCTTCATCATCGAGCCAAAGACGGAATCGCCAATGCAACGTTTGGCGCCACTGCTTAAGGATGTACCCTCTGCCAGATTGTACGAAGAGGTGTTGAAACTCTTTCTTGGCGGTTCAGCATTGGAAACATTTGAGAAGTTACGCCACTACGGGTTGTTCGGGCAACTCTTTCCTGCTACCGAGGAGGCGCTCTCCCATGAGGACCAGGATTTTCCCATTACCTTCGTCAATCGCGGTTTGAGCAACACCGATACGCGCCTGCAACAGGATAAATCGGTTACCCCCGCTTTCCTTTTTGCAGTACTGCTGTGGGAACCGGTGAGGCTTGGTTACGAGGCGTTACTGGCGCAGGATCATCAACCTGTTGAGGCGCTGCAGACCGCGGCCAACGATGTCTTGAGTGATCAGCTCAAGCATATAACCATACCCAAGCGATTCAGTTATCCGATGCGTGATATCTGGCAATTGCAACCACGTTTTACACAGCGCCAGGGGAAGAGAGCCTATCGTTTGTTGAGCCACCCCAGATTTCGTGCGGCCTACGACTTTCTACTGTTGCGTGCCGAGGCGGGGGAAGTTGAACTTGAACTCCCGGAGTGGTGGAGCGAGTTCCAGCGTGCCAATAGTCAGCAAAAGCAACAGATGAGCGGGCAGGGACGGCGCGGTAGAAGCCGCCGCAGGAAAAAACAAACCAGTAAGAAGCAAAGCAATAGTCCGAGTGATGAGTAAGGCCCAATCGGTAGTTGCCTATATCGGTTTGGGCAGCAATCTGGAAAATCCTCTACAACAGGTTGAAACTGCACTGCAGGAGCTTGCTGTATTGAAGTACTCGAGCCTGCTAGCGCACTCCGCTTTGTATAGAACCAGACCGATTGGCCCTCAGAGCCAGCCAGACTACATCAATGCAGTAGCTTCCCTGGCAACCACCCTCGATGCTGAGGGATTGCTGGATCAACTACAGGCTATCGAACAGGCCCATCGACGTGTTCGCGGTGATGAGCGATGGGGACCGCGAACCCTTGACCTCGATCTGTTACTGTACGGTGAGGCGATTGTCGACACGCCGCGTCTACGCATTCCCCATCCTGAGATGACTAACAGGGCCTTTGTCCTACTGCCGTTGACTGAGATTGCGCCCCTCGAGATGGATATACCGGGCATGGGCCGATTACAGGATCTGTTATTGAAACTGCCGGGAGAGGGTGTTGAGCGACTGGTCTGAGAAGCCAAGCTTTATAGTAGTGGAAGGCCCCATCGGTGTTGGAAAAACCAGTTTGGTGCATCGCCTGGCAAACCATTTTGGCAGTGATATGTTGCTTGAAGGAGCAGAAGAGAATCCCTTTCTGAAACGTTTCTATCAAAACCCGCGGGAAGCCGCATTGCCGGCTCAGCTCTTTTTTCTGTTTCAGCGTAGCCGCCAGTGGAACGATTTGTCTCAGGGCGATATGTTCCGGCAACATCTAATTGCGGACTTTATGCTGGAAAAGGATCGTCTTTTCGCGCAGATCAATCTAGACGATGATGAGCTGCAGCTCTATGAGCAGGTATATGAGCGTCTGACTCTGGAAGCGCCGCCACCGGACCTGGTGGTCTATCTTCAAGCGCCTGTGGATGTATTGATGAGGCGTATCAAAAAGCGCGCCCGGCAAGTGGAACGAAAGATCGAGATGGATTATTTACAACAATTATGTAATGCCTATGCCGATTTCTTCCATCATTATGATCGTTCGCCGCTGCTGATCGTCAATGCAGCAGAGATCAATCCACTGCAAAAAGAGGAAGATTTCCAATTGTTGTTGGAACATATCTATGAACCGAGTGCCGATAGGCGTCGCTATTTGAATCTCACTGGTTTCTCCCTCTGAATATCGCTGATACCATGGCCTGGTAACGGGGTTACGGCAAACCCTTCGCGAATAGTTTCAACAGACTATATACTGTGCCTGACTTCTTGTCGCCCCTAACAGTTTGAATGTAAAAGGACAGGCTGAACCTACCTATTAAGATGCCGGATTAATAAGTTGCCGTATCGACAATTCAGGTATGGCTAGTATTGAGCGAGCTTAGCGAGACACTATGGATATAAGACATATTACCGTCAGAACTTTGCTGGAGATGAAATCGGCTGGTGAGAAGATATCTGTCTTGACCAGCTATGACGCCAGCTTCACTCGTCTCATTGAAGAAGCCGGTGTTGAGGTGATTCTTGTCGGTGATTCGCTCGGTATGGTGATCCAAGGGCAGGAGAGTACCTTGCCGGTGACTTTGGATGAGATGATCTACCATACCCGCAACGTAGCGAGAGCCAGGGAGAATGCCCTCCTGGTGACAGATATGCCTTTCATGAGCTATCGCTCTCCAAGTCTGGCCATGGAATCCGCGGGCAGGCTGATGAAGGAAGGCGGCGCCCATATGGTCAAACTGGAGGGTGGTTCGAATCAGCTCGAAGCGATTCGTCAGCTTGCGTCTCAGGGGATTCCTGTCTGCGGGCATCTCGGGCTGCTACCGCAATCCGTGCACAAGCTTGGTGGTTATCGTGTACAGGGTAGAGAGCAACGGGATGCCAGTCTGATTCGTGAAGATGCCAGGCTGTTGCAGGAGGCGGGTGTCGATATGCTGGTACTGGAGTGCGTACCTGATCAGCTGGCGGCACAGATTACTAAAGAATTGACTATACCTGTGATAGGCATTGGTGCTGGCCCCGATTGTGATGGCCAGGTATTGGTTCTCTATGACATGCTGGGCATTAATCCCCATCCACCCCGTTTCGTGAAGAACTTTCTACAATACGGCCGGACTATCCAACAGGCACTCAAGGCCTATACGAATGAGGTAAAAGCGGGGGATTTTCCTACCGCTGAGCATAGTTTCAAGTGAGACACGGGATGGAGACGATTTCTGAGGTCGAGACACTACGTCAATCTATCGGCAGTTGGCGTAAGGCGGGTGAAAAGATTGGTTTCGTGCCAACCATGGGAAATCTGCATGAAGGACATTTGGCACTGGTTGAAACCGCCAGGGACTGCTGCGATCGCACTGTGGTAAGTATTTTTGTCAACCCAATGCAGTTTGGAGAGGGCGAGGATTTTTCAACTTACCCCCGAACCCTGGAACAGGATCAATACAGTCTTGAACAGGCCGGTGTTGATCTGCTTTTTGCACCATCGGCGAAAACTGTCTATCCACAGGGGAAACAGGTACAAACCCGGGTAGAGGTGCCAGAACTTTCCGATATCCTCTGTGGCGCGAGCCGTCCAGGTCATTTTGTGGGTGTCGCTACAATTGTCTGTAAACTCTTCAACTATGTACAACCGGATATTGCTGTATTCGGGGAGAAGGATTATCAGCAATTGATGGTGATTCGGCGAATGGTTGCTGATTTGGCGATGCCTGTAGAGATCATTGGATTGCCGACTGTCAGGGAGGCAGATGGGTTGGCTAAAAGCTCCCGCAACTGCTACCTCTCGCCGCAAGAGAGAAAACGAGCACCCAAACTCTATGAAACCCTCAGAATCACCGCGAGATCATTGAGGGGTGGTGAGCGAAATTTCCCTTTACTGGAGGCAAAAGCCATCGATCTGCTGCGATCTGCAGGCTTTAAGCCGGACTATTATACTATTCGAAGGGCAGATGATCTGATGCTTCCCAGTGAGGGAGAGCCGAATCTGGTGATTTTGGCTGCGGCCTATTTGGGAACAACACGACTAATTGACAATCTAAATGCTGCATAGCAACAATTCCTTGTTGATAGGAGGGGCAAGATCGCGGATAATCGGTCCTTAACTTGTTTGGTTGGCCGTAAGTCGACCAGAAACGAAACAATGGTTAATATTGATACATATCCAAGGTAGGGTACGAAATCCATGCAGCTGACAGTACTCAAGTGCAAGCTACATCGAGCATGTGTGACTCATTCCGAGCTAGATTATGAAGGTTCGTGTGCTATTGATGCCGATTTAATGCGGCTGGCAGGCATCCATGAGTACGAACAGATTCAGATATACAATGTGACCAATGGTGAACGTTTTACTACCTATGCCATTCTTGCGGAGGCAGGTTCGCGGGTGATTTCAGTCAATGGTGCTGCCGCACATAAGGCTGAACCTGGGGATCGTGTCATCATCTGTGCCTATGCCGGTCTCGACAGCAAAGCGATGGAGACCTTCAAGCCCTCATTGGTCTATCTTGATGAGGAAAACAAGGTTACGGGCACTGGAGATACTATTCCTATCCAAGCCGCATAGGGCGATTCGAACGACGATTCCGGCACGATCATAGCGTTTCCGGCTAGAGGCCTGGTTCATCCAGTGCTTTCTGATAGAGCTCCAGATAGTGCTGGGCACTGGCCTCCCAACTGAAATCCTGCTGCATGCCTGTCCGGGCTAGGATTTCCCAGTCAGTGCCGGAACGCCGATAGAAATTGATTGCATGTTCCACAGCCCCCCACAGGCTGGCGGCGTCGGCATCCTCGAAGACGAAGCCTGTCGCACTGCCGTTAGAGAGGGTTGTCGGGTTGACATCAACCACAGTGTCGGCAAGACCACCAGTGCGGCGAACAATGGGTACAGTACCGTATCTCATGCTATACATCTGATTCAGTCCGCAAGGTTCGAATCGTGAGGGCATTATGAAACTGTCACACCCTGCCTCGATACGGTGTGACAGGGCTTCATCATAACCGATGAATACACCAACACGGCTATGATAGCGGTTACTGATTTTATCCAGGGCATGTTCCAGATCTTTATTTCCCGATCCGAGCATGATCATTTGAGCCCCGGCGTCCATGATACCGGGGAGAACTTGGAGAATCAGGTCGACTCCTTTCTGATCAACCAATCGGCCGATATAGCCGAATAGTTGGATGTTTTTATCTTCGGGGAGTCCGTACTCCCGTTGCAACGCCAGTTTATTCTTGTGTTTGTCATTAAAACGTTCAGCACAGTAGGGTGTATCGATATGCGGGTCGTTAAGTGGGTCCCACTCATGATAATCGATTCCGTTTAGAATCCCTGTGAAGTGCTCTTTGCGATGGCTTAGGAGTCCTTCGAGACCGTAACCGAACTCAGCTGTCTTGATCTCTTCCGCATAGCTGGGGCTCACCGCGGTTACCCTGTCCGAGAGTGCAATGCCACCTTTTATGAATGAGAACTGATCGAAAAATTCCAGATGTTGGTGTGACCAGAGGTGTTTGGGTAGTCTAAGGCGCAGGAAAGTGGCATGATCGAAGAGTCCCTGATAGGCAAGATTATGAATTGTGAACAAGGTCGCGGGTCGTGTCTTCTCTGTAGATAGCAAAGGAGCGATGAGGCCTGTTTGCCAGTCATTCGCATGCACAACATCAGGCAGCCAGTTATTGTCGATTCGGTTGAGGGCAACCTCAGCCACTGCGCGACAGAAAAGGGTGAAGCGCTCTGGGTTATCGGGCCAGTTCGTGCCCTCTGGAGATAGATAGGGATTCCCTGGGCGATTGAAGCGGTGCGGCGCGTCAACGACATACAGTGGTACCTTGTGAGGTCCGCAACTTCCCTGTAAAAGTCGTACCGGTGAGTTTTCGCCGGTAATCTCCAGTTGCGCCAGGCTTTCTAAGTTATCTGCTTTTTCCAGTACCTCTGGATAACCGGGAAGAATCAAGCGGCAATCCTGGCCTATGTGATTGAGCGCGGCGGGTAAGCTTCCCGCAACATCAGCCAATCCCCCCGTTTTAATCAACGGTTTGGCTTCACTACTGGCAAAGAGGATTTTCATGGCTGTTTACAGTTATAAATATGAATTAGCAGATAATACTTATGCAGGTCATTTTATCATCTACCTTCACAGCTTTACGACAGATCCTATGTTATCTTGACATGCCAACCGCCTTTTTTATAAAAACCTGGAACCAATATTCAATTTGAATGCATTAAAATTATGTTCGAGATAAATCAGACAGACGAATGGATGGCCCTTGAAGAACATTGGGCCGAGGTGGAACCGCTTCAGATGCGTGACTTGTTTCAACAGGGACCAGAGAGAGCCGAACAGATGTCTATTCGGCAGTGCGGGATCATGCTCGACTATTCGAAGAACCGGATAACCTCCAAGTCGATGAATCTTCTTTTGGCGCTTGCTCAGGCTGTGGATGTGGACGGTTGGCGGCGCCGCATGTTTTCCGGTGAACGATTGAATATCACAGAGAACAGGGCGGTGCTGCATGTGGCATTACGCAACCGTTCCAATTACCCCATCTGGTTTGACGGTGAAGATGTCATGCCATCCGTCAACGCCGTACTACAGAAAATGGAGGCTTTTTCAGAATCGGTACGCTCGGGTGACTGGAAAGGCTATACAGGGAAGCCGATCTGCGATGTCGTGAATATCGGTATCGGCGGTTCCAACCTGGGCCCATTGATGGTTTGTGAGGCGCTTAAACCCTACCAGAAGCCGGGTTTGACAATGCATTTTGTCTCTAACGTGGATGGCACCCATATTGTCGATACATTAAAAGAGCTGGATCCGGAAACCACACTATTTATCGTTGCTTCAAAGACTTTTACCACCCAGGAGACCCTGACCAATGCCCATACAGCGCGTAACTGGCTGTTGAATAAATTACATGATGAGGAGGCCGTTGCGCGCCATTTTGTCGCTGTTTCAACCAACGAAGAGAAGGTTTCTCGATTCGGTATAGATCCGGCCAATATGTTCGAATTCTGGGATTGGGTCGGCGGGCGCTATTCCCTCTGGTCAGCCATTGGCCTGCCCATCGCTATCGCAATCGGCATGCGGAATTTCTATCAACTGCTGAAGGGTGCGCATGAAATGGATCAGCATTTCCTGCATGCCGATCTGTCTGAAAATATGCCGGTCATCATGGCGTTGTTGGGTATATGGTATGTGAATTTCGCAAAAACCCATACGCATGCCATTCTTCCTTATGACCAGTATTTAAGGTATCTGCCCGACTATTTACAACAGGCGGACATGGAGAGTAACGGCAAGCGTGTTTCCCGCTTCGGTCGCCCGGTCGACTATGCCACTGGCCCGGTCATCTGGGGTACGGCAGGTACCGATGGACAACATGCCTACTACCAGCTCATCCATCAGGGAACACAGCTCATTCCCTGTGATTTCATTATTCCGGTCAACAGTCATAACGAGACAGGGGATCATCATCAAAAGCTGTTCGCCAACTGCCTGGCGCAGACTGAGGCCTTGATGCGTGGTAAGACGCGTGCAGAAGCCCGTGAGGAGATGGAACAGGCAGGCCTGGAACCTGAGCAGATAGTGGATCTACTGCCTCATCGTATCTTTCCCGGAAATAGACCCTCGAACACCCTGTTGGTGGATAAGGTGACCCCGTTCCGATTGGGATCTTTACTTGCTCTGTATGAGCACAAGATCTTTATTCAAGGTATCATCTGGCAGGTCAACTCCTTTGATCAATGGGGGGTGGAATTGGGGAAACAATTAGCGGGTGTGATTCTGCCGCAGCTGATGGACCAACACCAATCTTGCCAGCACGATAGTTCCACCCATGGGTTAATTACCTATTTTCACCGGCATAGAAAGCGCTAATCTGTGCCATTACAACCTGACTTCAATTCTTCCTGTTTGCGAAGCAGGATGGCACCCAGGGGGGGCAGGGTAAGTGCGATCGAGTGGTTGCGCCCCATCCAAGGTTTCTCCTCGGAAACCAAACCTAGGCCATTGCCCAGGTTGCTGCCCCCGTAAAATTCTGAATCGGAGTTAAAAATCTCTGTATATACCCCCGGGTGGTTGACACCTATCCGATAGTTCTCACGTGGAACAGGCGTGAAGTTCAGGATGATTAGCAATTCATTACCAGCGCGGTCTTTACGCGCATAGCTGAGAATTGACTGTGAGCTGTCATGACAATCGATCCAATCGAATCCGGGATATTCAAACTCGACTTGGTGAAGTGCTGTTTCTTCTCGATAGAGCCGGTTAAGGTCGCCAAGAAGCGTAGTGATGCCCTTGTGAGGCGGGCGATCTTGTAAAAACCAGTCCAGGGATTCACTCTCATCCCACTCACTGCCCTGGGCAAACTCGCAACCCATAAAAAGGATCTTTTTCCCGGGATAGGTGTACATATACGTATAGAGAAGGCGTAAATTGGCAAATTTCTGCCACCCGTCCCCTGGCATTTTATCGATCATCGAGCCTTTGCCATGCACCACTTCATCATGCGAGAAGGGCAACACGAAATTCTCGGTGAAGGCGTAGAGAACCCCGAAGGTCAGCAAATCGTGGTGATAGTGGCGGTAGATTGGGTCCTGAGAGGTGTAAGATAGCGTATCGTGCATCCAACCCATGTTCCACTTCATGCTGAAACCCAGTCCCCCCAGCCAGGTTGGGCGTGAAACCTGGGGCCATGCAGTGGATTCTTCAGCAATCATCACTGTTCCCGGATGGAAGTCATGGGTGACGCTGTTGAGTTCCCGTAAGAAGTCGACTGCTTCAAGATTTTCTCGTCCTCCATACTGATTGGGTATCCAGTCTCCCGGCTCGCGGGAGTAATCGAGATAGAGCATGGATGCGACAGCATCGACACGTAAGCCGTCGATGTGGAACTCCTCTAGCCAGTAGATGGCACTGCTGATAAGGAAATTACGTACCTCATTTCGGCCGAAATTGAAAATCAAAGTGCCCCAGTCCCGGTGTTCACCCTTTCGGGGATCCTCATGCTCGTAGAGTGCAGAGCCATCGAATCTGGCCAGGGCATAACGATCCCGTGGGAAATGGGCGGGAACCCAGTCAAGGAGTACAGCGATACCGTTTTGGTGCAGATAGTCGATGAAATAGCGGAAGTCATCGGGTGTACCGAATCGACTGGTGGGGGCGAAGTAACCGGTCGTCTGGTAACCCCAGGAGCCGTCCAAGGGGTGCTCTGTTATGGGCAAAAGCTCGATATGGGTAAATCCGATTGATTTGACATGGTCGGTCAGCTGATGGGCCAGGTCGCGGTAGTTGAGGAATTCTCCCTGATCATCTCTGCGCCAGGACCCCAGATGTACTTCATAGATTGACATCGGCTCCTGTTGCCAGTTGGAACCGGCTCTCTTAGCAATCCATTCTCCGTCATTCCACGCAAAGTCACTGTCAGGCAGGACGATAGCCGCAGTTTCAGGGCGGAATTGGAAATAATTGCCATAGGGGTCTGTACGCAGGGAGATATCTCCGGCCTGGCCGCGGATCTCGAATTTATACAAACTGCCAGTATCCAATTCGGGAATGAACAGCTCCCATACACCTGAGCTTCCCCTTGAACGCATGGGGTGAACCCGTCCGTCCCAATGGTTGAAATTCCCAACCACCGATACTCTTGCGGCGTTGGGCGCCCAGACGGCGAAGAGTACACCGTTGATCCCCGCTGTTTCATGGGGATGGGCGCCAAAGAAGCGGTACGCATGGCGGTGTTTGCCTTCGCTGAAAAGATGTAGATCGAATTCCGGCAATAAGGGGGGGAAACAGTACGGATCGTAGGTTTTATGGGTCTGCCCGGATTTGTCCAGCCACTCAAGCCGATAGTGGCCGTTGACATTCTCGGCCGTTGTCTCAAGTTCGAACAAGTCGGTCCCTTCCAGGCGTCTGAAGGGTAGCTGTCCACGCTCGAGAGTAACTCTCTCCGCCTGTGGCATGAACACCCGGATACGGCAGTCATCTCCGTGGAGATGCCGGCCCAATACCTCAAATGGATTGTGATGACGTGCCTCGATGATTCGCTTCAACGCCGCTGGAATTTTACTCACCATAAACTGGGGCCTGCTAACTCTAATCCAATAGGTTCTTGCTGAGACTGTTTTATTGTCCAGTAAGGCAGAATAAGCGATGTGTAGTCATTGTTACATGGGGGAATGATAACGTCGCTGGGCATAATATAGGACACAACACGAGCCCCAGTTCGGTGGGGCGAGCCTGAAATAGCGCCGCGATCCGATGCTCGTAGTTCTTTTGAAATAACCAAACTTCTCTCCTCGTCCCCTGATGGGTGCATTTGGAGGCGCAACAGAACCCACTGGAAACTAATGTTAAAAGATCCAAAAGAAACCTGCTTTCAACGGTACGCCTTGAAGGATCATGATGTTAACATATCAATACTCCCGTCTCATGAACAGGTTCTTCATAATCATGAGAACGGTTAAAATAAATATACTATCTGCTGGCAATTTACATTTGTAATAATACTTAAGCCCGGCATTACTATGGAGGTTCGATCGATGACTGACCAGAGTCCGCGTTTTGTCAGCCGGCTGACTCGTAATACACTCGCCCTGATATTGGCAGGCGGGCGCGGTTCCCGACTCAAGCACCTTACTAAATGGCGATCGAAACCTGCTGTCCCTTTTGGAGGGAAATTCCGCATTGTCGATTTTCCCCTTTCTAACTGTATCAATTCGGGCATACGCCAGGTTGGCGTACTGACCCAATATAAGGCCCACTCCCTTTTGTTACATATCCAGCGAGGCTGGGGTTTTCTGCGGGGCGAATTCGGTGAGTTTGTGGAGTTGTTACCTGCGCAGCAACGCATCGAGAGCAGCTGGTACGAAGGCACTGCGGATGCGGTCTATCAAAACCTGGATATCCTGCGCAGCCACAATCCCGATTATGTATTGATTCTGGCGGGAGATCACATCTATAAAATGGATTATGGCACCATGATTGCCGAACATGTTGAGTCTGGCGCCGATATGACGGTTGGCTGCCTCACGGTGGACCTGGAGAGTGCCAAAGAATTTGGCGTAATGACGGTGGATAATGAGGGATGGGTGGTCGATTTCCACGAAAAACCTGCTGATCCGAAGCCGGTTCCTGGTAAGGAGAACGAGGCTCTGGCCTCGATGGGGATTTATGTCTTTAATCGCAAGTTCCTGTTTGAACAGTTGATCAAAGATGCGGATACACCCAATTCTTCCCACGATTTCGGCAAAGATATCATACCCAAGGTTATTGAGAGATACCGGGTCATGGCCTATCGCTTCAGAGACGCCACCAGCGGTAAACAGGCATACTGGCGGGATGTGGGTACTATCGATGCCTTCTGGACGGCCAATCTGGAGCTGATTGGCGTCACACCGCCCCTCAATCTGTATGATCACAGCTGGCCGATCTGGACTTATCAGGAGCAATTGCCGCCCGCTAAGTTCGTCTTCGATGACGATGAGCGCAGAGGTATGGCGGTGGACTCCATGGTCTCCGGGGGGTGTGTCATATCAGGCGCCAAGGTGACAAACTCACTACTTTTTTCCAATGTTCGTATCAATTCCTACACTGAAGTCAATGAAACCGTCGTGTTGCCGGACGTCAACATTGGACGTAACTGCCGTATCAACAAAGCAGTGATTGATCGTGGTTGCGATATTCCGGAGGGCACTATCATTGGTGAGGATGCGGAATTGGACGCAGAACGCTTCTATGTCAGTGAAAAGGGTGTCGTGCTGGTGACGCCTGAAATGTTGGGCCAGGTTCTACATCATGTCCGGTGATTCAAATCTGGATAACCGTTTACAGGTTGTCTTATGTTGGCATATGCATCAGCCCTACTATAAGGGGCCTGAACAGAGTGACTACCTGTTGCCCTGGGTCTATCTCCACGGCATCAAAGACTACGCAGACATGGCAGCTCATCTGGAGCATGTGCCTGATGCCAAGGCAGTGGTGAATTTTGCACCTGTTTTGTTGGAGCAGATCGACGACTATGTGATACAGATCGAGGCCTGGCTGGATAAAGGAACCTTGATTCGTGATCCGCTGTTGGCGGCGCTCGCGGGTCCGGGGCTGCCGGTGGATGTGAGATCCCGCAAGGCGATCATCTTGGCCTGCCTCAGAGCCAATAAAAATCGCCTAATTAACCGATTCAAACACTTCAGTGAATTAGCGGCATTCGCCAAGCATGCCCTTGAAAATGAGGCCATGATTGCCTATTTCAACGATCAATATCTGATCGATCTGCTGGTTTGGTACCATCTGGCGTGGATCGGCGAGTGTCAGAGAATGAACGATACCCGGGTGCGTTCCTTACAGGCAAAGGGGCGAGGTTTCAACCAGGATGATCGTCGTCGCATGCTCGAGATGATCTGGGAGGTATTAAGCACGCTCACCCAGCGATATGCCAAACTGGCAGATAATGGCCAGGTCGAGCTTTCGGTGACCCCCTATGCCCACCCGATCATCCCTCTGTTAACCGATATAAATGCTGCCAGAGAGGCATTGCCCACGATTGCCATGCCCCAGTTGGAGGAGTACCCGGGCGGAGAATCCCGGGCTCGTTGGCACATGCGTAAAGGCATCGCGGTATTTGAGCAATATTTCGGATTCAAACCTAAAGGGTGTTGGCCTTCAGAGGGGGGAGTCAGCGAAGCAACCTTGAAGATGTTGGAGGAGGAGGGGTTTGAATGGGCCGCTACCGGTCAGCAGGTGTTGTGTAACAGCCTGATGGCAGGTAATGGCCATTCGCCGCTTCCTGATAATTGGGTCCATTCGTCCTATTGTGTCAATGAAGGGCACCTAAACATGTTTTTTCGCGACGATGGGCTTTCCGATCTGATTGGATTCACCTACGGTGAGTGGCATTCAGACGATGCCGTCGGTGATTTGATCAACCATCTTGTGAATATCGCCAATGCCTGTCAGGGCAATCCTGATGCCGTGGTTTCGATAATCATGGATGGTGAGAATGCCTGGGAGTACTATCCCTATAACGGAAGCTACTTTTTGCTGGCTATGTACGAGCGCCTCTCACAACACCCCCGTTTATGTTTAACTACCTTTTCAGAAGTACTGGCCTGCCGGCAGCAGCCTCCCCGCAGGCTCTCGAAATTGGTGGCAGGTAGCTGGGTTTACGGTACCTTAACCACCTGGATCGGGGATAAGGACAAGAATCGTGCCTGGGATCTGCTGGGTGAAGCGAAAAAGGTATACGATCACGTATTGACAACGAAGCAGTTCAGTAAGCAAAAGTTGGCTGAATTGGAAAAACAGTTGGCGATATGTGAGGGGTCTGATTGGTTCTGGTGGTTTGGGGACTATAATCCAGGTGAAACAGTCAGTGATTTCGAACAGCTTTTTCGCAGTCAGCTTTCCCACCTCTTTGACCTGATGGAGGAGCCTAAGCCCGACTATCTCTCTGAAGTCTTTGCGGTAGGAAATGGTGAACCATCTTTGGGCGGGGTGATGAAGAAAAATGATTGATTCGATGAGAAACGTGGATGAATAGTGTCTCCGAAGTTGAGTTTCGGACAGTTCACCAGATATTAACCCGTCGTCGGGCCGGCATTCTGTTACATATTACATCCCTTCCCGGCCCGGGTGATGTCGGGGATCTGGGTAGCGATGCCTATCGTTTTGTCGATTTCCTGGTCTCCTCTGGTATGAGCGTTTGGCAAATTCTGCCGATCGGCCCCACCATGCATGACAACTCTCCCTATCAGAGTAGTTCCGTCTATGCTGGCAATCCCTGCTTGATCAGTCTAGAGCTGCCATTGCAAAAGGGCTGGTTAGAAGCAGAGCCTAAAAGTGAAGGTACCCTTTCCGCTACGGTGAAGGGTTTTGCCATAAAACTGGCCTGGGAGGGTTTCAAGGAGCGTGCCGATGAGGGAGACAGGGACGCTTATCGACGTTTCGTGGCAGAGCAAAAGCACTGGCTTGAGGATTATGCACTATTTCAGGCATTGCGCCAGGAGAGCGGTAGTTGTTGGTGGCAATGGCATGCCGCCTTGAGAGACAGGGAGCCGCAGGCGATTGCAGAGGCTAGAGCGCGCTTCAGTGAAGTCATTGATGTCATTCGTTTTGAACAGTTCCTGTTTTTTACCGAGTGGATGAATCTCAAGCATTATGCCAATGAGCGTGGGGTGCTG
>JASFJX010000013.1:0-16221 GCA_050119385.1 Candidatus Thiodiazotropha sp.
GGCTCAGGGGTCGGCTCAGGGGTCGGCTCAGGGGTCGGCTCAGGGGTCGGCTCAGGGGTCGGCTCAGGGGTCGGCTCAGGGGTCGGCTCAGGGGTCGGCTCGGCGGTCGGCTCAGGGGTCGGCTCAGGGGTCGGCTCAGGGGTCGGCTCAGGGATCGGCACCGGCGGGTTAGGGGTCGTATCTGCTTCGTTTTCATTCACAGTAAACTCGACCGGCATGGCTGAACCTCCCGGTGAAGCGATAAATCCGAAGCTCACCTGCCCTCCTGGGGCGATCCCATCGTTCCACCCGACGCTCTCTATTATATATTGAGTGCCGGTGTGGGAAATGACCTTAGCGTTCCAGATCTGCTCGATCTCAAAGCTTGCGTCAAAGCTCAGGGTCCAGCCGTTGATCTCATTCAATCCCGTATTAACGATTTTAGCCAATCCCTTGAATGCGCTACCCCAATCATTAACACTCTCCATCGTCACCTGAGTGGAGGAAGTAGGCTGCGTCGCGTCATGTAGGGTGAAATTGCAAGTCATCTCACTATTGCCCGGACTCCCGATGAAACCGAACCTCATCTCACTGCCGGGGGCAATTGACTTTTTGTAGCCATCGGCCTGCACCACATAGGTGTTACCTGTATGAGAAAGTATCTTTGCATTCCAGATCTTATCGATATTGAAGTCGGCGTCGAAAGTGATCGTCCAAATGCCGATTCTGTTGGAGGTATCGTTAACAACTACCGCTTCACCCTGAAAGCCGGTGCCCCAATCGCTGACCTTGGTCATGGCGCAGACGTGATTGAGGTTATCAGTGGTGTCTGAGTTAGCGTTTAATGTCAGCGAGGAGTTTGTATTGTCAGTGGCTGCGTGAGCCTGTAAGGAGACGCTGAAAACGCCAAGTGAAACAAGAGCGCAAGCTAAACTCAGTCGCATTGATTGCGGCAGTTTGTTCTTCTGATACATCGAGGTTCCCCTTTAACTTAGTTTGCAAATATGGCAATCAATGTGTCGTGGTTCATGTAAAGTAAGTGAATCCTGTCTCATTTCACTCCTATCGAAATATGAGAAAACATTCCTATCACACAATGTTGATTATTTAATTGACAGTCGATATTTAGTTATTCCAATCCAAGCGACCTATGATCGATTCTGGATTGAGCGCGTGAGAATTGAAATGTCCCGGTTTTACGTTGAAAGGCTTCGTAACAGCGGGTTATTACGTGAGCTTTTCAACTTGTTCGGAAGATTTTATTTCGCATGCGCTCAATCCAGAATCAATCAGAGGTTCGCTAACTACTGGCGCTACACTGTCACTGCATATGTTACAAATTAATGCCCAGTCATATTTGATAGTGCATCACAATAAAGTCAAGAAACTTGATATTAAAGAGTAAGTGAGAACTGGTTGGAGTAATCTAGCCCGAATGTTTCATCCGGGAACGCGATGATCGTGCTGGGATCGCGGTCCAGATGCGGATTTGTGATTGAGTTAATAGCCTAAGCTATTGAGAAGTGGCACAGGGATGTGCCGTTTACGGACCGAAGGATGGACGATTGATCAAATACCGCAGCAGGGTGGCGAGACCGGTACGAGGGCGTGTTCAGCGTAAGTCAGTTACACTTTGTAGTTTGCTAGTATTCCATAAATATCTCTTAAAAACTGCTGGTTAATTTCTTTTTCAAGCGACCGGCTGGAATATTCGGGCTTGTGGTGCGGCTGAGAGTTACCGAATTTACCGAGCGGCCCACTAGGCTTAAGTAAAACGGTTCCGTTGAGTATCTACCAAAACCCTGAGTTCTAAGTCTGCTTGTATATTAGGCTGGCCAACTATAGAGCGCATAAACGCCCTCTATTCTGCTTTTCCAATTGTCATCAGGTCATCGGCTGATTACCTTGGCCTAAGCAGGCAGATGCATTGGTTTAACGCTATGGAGATTGTGCAGCACAGGGATGGTATTATCGATGTATCCTTAGCTCTGGGTGGTCTATTCAACCTTTATAGATACCGGGCCACCTAAGCCGCTGCAAACAAGTATTTGCTGATTTGTTTCGCACTGGATATTTCCATCAGTAGCCAGAATTTTACCTTGCATAAAGTCTGCGGGTATAAAGACTTCTGTACTGCCCAAAGATTCATCATGTTCCCAACTCAGGCTGAATGCGTTTTCGTTTTCACTGAATGATATATTCGTGCCGGCAACAGCGATTGGATAAACGCGTGGACGGAAGTTTGAGCGTAGCTCACCTGAATCATTAATGATAGAAAGGTCTTCAAAGTTCCAGCCGTCCTTGGTGTCGGCTTGCCAGGTAGGTGTGTAGTTCCACTGAGTTCCTGAGTGCATGCCGGAGTTCAACCAGTTGTTGAGTGCGTCCATATAGCCTTCTACATTATTGGTCTCCGCTGGTGCGCCGTATTCACCAAGTAGCAGGGGTACATTCCATTCGGCTGCATGGTCTGACATGTTATCCAACGCTAGAGAGGGATCGTTGCCGAGCCAATTCTTGTACATAATCACCAGGGCATCATAAAAATGTGGTGAATACACAAAATTGCTGAATTCAGGTTTAGCGATATTGTTGCTGCTCATGCCGGATGACGCAAGGGCGTGGGGCGGTACGAACAGGATTGCCGATGGGTGACGCTCACGAATTGCGTTACCAACATCGTTATAGAGTAAAGCCAATTCATCATCATTGCCCCATGGCTCGTTAATTAGTTCGTATCCAATTACGTTGGGGTGGTCTGACATACGATCGGCGACAGCTCGAACCATGTCGATATAACGGGTACGGGCGCCTTCGCTATCGGCATGAAAATGGTGCCAGGTATCATGGTGGCTCAGGTCAGAGATCATCTTTGTGCCCCAGCTTTCGCAAGCTTCGCCGTTGTCTGGCTCTTTTCGTTCGATATCGGAATAGATCGCCCATTCTGGAAAACCTTCGCCACAACCATCAATGGAGTAACGCGAGTAGGCATCCTGGTGGAAATCCACTATGACATATAAATTTCTATCGTTTGCCCAAGATACGACCTGTTCATAATACTGGAGATATGCGTTGTCATAGTTGCATCGGGTTGGCTCGAAAGCTTCCCAGGTAAAGAGTAGGCGCAGCGTATTTAATCCCCAACCGGGTAGTGGATCGAGCATGGCGGCGTCTGTAATGGGCATAAAGGGTGGCACTTTAGAGTCACCCGAAGTATTGACGCCGCGCAGTAAGACGGTTCGGCCTTGATTGTCCTTGATAAGGTTACCGTCAACATGTAATGGGGCTTGTTCTTCAGTCGCGCTGGCAAATTCCGAAACCAGGCAGAATTCGACGTCGGTTGGTGTTTGGCTCATGGCCGAGCTGGTATTGTTGAGAGAGAGTGCAAGAATGGTAGCCGTGAACAGCGAGAGGGATTGCTTTTTCATGGAATTCCTTTTTTTTTGTGACTATTCCAGTGATCTTGGCCTATTGATATCGAAATAGAAGCAGGACTCCAAATCAGATGGTGTGATGCACTATGAGATAAACAGTACGCATATCAGAGTAAAAAAATATATTTCATGTCTTTTTCTTTTCATAAAGACATGGGTGTAAGCTTAATCTCTTTAACCTTAAATTAACAATAGTTGGATTAAATGCGGGGAATAACGATCCTAATTTGCGTGTTTCCCGGCTATTATTAAACAAAAAACTGTTACACAAGAAAATGTGAGCTGTTGAGGGGTGAGACTTTCATCGCTAAGTTAGCAGCAAATTGGAGTGCCATATGCACCTATGTATCGATGAAGAACATCGAAATAGGAGTTCGATCAAAGGAAAAGAGATGGGCCGTAGTTACTGTCCCCGGGTTAATAATTACTCGATAGAGAGTACGATGTCACCTGAGTATGTGCCCGGTGCGATGGTTGTTTTCACGCCGTCAACAGTCATGGCTACTTTAGCGCCGCCGAGTCCGGTGACGACGCTTCCTTCTTCGATGGCCAAGCGGGTCAGATAGCAGGTGTCTGTGAGAGTCCATCTGGAATCGGGGTTCAAAGAGACGATTACGCCATTGTTTACCGCCGGACTTGGCGTGTTGGTGACCATGCCTAGATATTTGTAATCTTCTGTATGACCCTTATTGGGGTACGCTAGTCCAGTGCGCTCATCCCAGCCGATAGGGTTTTCGATGTGCGGCAGGATGTGGGTGGCATTGGAGGCGGATATTACACCGGTGATATTGGAGTTCACAAATCTAAGGGCCATGTTTCTTGGGCTGGCTTGACCGAACCCTCCGGACATATCCCCGCGCATGGCGTTATAAAAGTCGCCAGTGAGGTCGATATTTGAAAAGGTGGCCTGTGCATCGGTGTCATCGGCGATGGTTACATCGTGGCCGGGTTGGGGCGCTACCTGGCCGGTAGGTTCATCGTAAATAGCCAGATTTGTCATGGCAGGAAGCGTGGGGCCGGGGTCATCGTCATCCATCACTTGCAGGATTACGCCGTTGCGCGGGTTCAACCGGGCGCCAAGAGAGCCGTCTACGTTGATGGTGATGGCTTGGCCTTTGTTGAGAAAAGTGGTTTCTCCTGTATTGAAAACAGTGCCTCCGCTGATGTCTACTGTACCGCCGCCATGCCACATGACACCGAAGCGTCCTGAGTTCACGATGGTGGGGCGCTTTCTAATGCTTCTCAGTTCCTTGGCGGTGAGACCAAGCTCCAGTTCTGAATTGAGTTGGGCCACCATTTCGGGCTCGCTGTCGCCGAAGTATATAGAGGCATTCTTGATAATGGCTGCATAGGTGGCCACGGTGAAAGTGCTGCCCAGGAAACGTTCAGTGGCGTCGCCGATACCATAGGCGCCGTAACCGTCCGCGCCAATGGTGGCGATGGTGCTGTTGATGGTGGTCAGTTGCGGTGTCGTGCAGGTGTCGGTGGAGAGAACCCCCCAGCCCTCGGAACCAATGTAGGAGTTAATGTAGGAGGCTTTGGTGTTGTTGCCTAGTATGTTGGTGGCGCGGTTGTTGCCAGAGAGGCCTAACATCCAGGGTACCGAACGCATTTGTAGCGTATCGACGGTGGGTGCATAGTCCTCGGGAAGAGTGCCATTGAAGGTCTGCAAATAGGAGTTTTTTACGACCAGGTTGCTACCATGGTCGGCGACAGCCGCTGAGCGGACCACGCCGTCGCTCACGATTCCTACGCGATCCAGAATCAGTGTGGTGTTTTTGCCAGTGGACATGACAGCTGCGCCATTGCCAACGAAGTCACTGCGGCCATTGCCGGAAAAGTCAATTTTTACGTTCTTTATGGTATGTGTTCCGCCAGCGGCAAAGATGCCGTTAAAATTCTCGCTTTTGGAACGGATGAGCATGTTTTCCAAGGGGGTGTTGGGGCTGCTGTTGTTGACAACTGCCGACAAGACCGATTTCTCCTCCACTACTCCGTTTTCGTCAAGGTAGAGAGCCTGACGGAAGGGAAACTCAACCATCTCTCCGGGTGCTCCAAAAGAGCCCGGAGGTGGACCGGGAGGGGTAGGGTGGCTGGCAGAACCGGCAAGACCGGGAGGCCCGGTAAAACCGGAAGGGCCGGGAGGGCCCGCATGACCGGCTTGCCCGGGAATACCGGCAAGACCGGGAGGTCGGGCAAGGCCAGGAGGACCTGCAGGGCCTGGTGGCGAAAACTCTATGATGTTCTCCTCGGTCAGGGTAAGAACGACACAACCCCGATATGTGCCCGGTGCTATATCGGTATCGCCTTTATTGGTGTTGACAAGAACACTGCCGGTTTCGATCCCGTCGACTGTTAGGGTTAGGCTGTACCCTTCAGGAGGTCTGATGGTAGCATTGTCGGCAAGTGTCAATTTGGATATCTGGGTGGTCTCTTCTACCTGCCACAGGTCTCCGTCTTTGAGTTGAACGGCAGGGGCCAGTGCGCAATCAGGACCGAAAGACTGGGATGTTTTTCCTTGCAATGCGTGAGATAAAGGTGCAATAAAGTATACACAGATGCCCAAGGCAGCCAATGCAGTGACTACTCTTTTTTTAGCCATCGTTTTTACCCTCATTCTCTTTTTCAGCTCACTCATTGTGTGGTTAATTTGAGATGATTGTTAACCTTTGTGAATGTACTGGCCTGCAATTGTCTATCGATTGCTTAGGAAGTATTTCTATGAGACTACAAAAGGTGTTTATAAAGTGTTTGTGGGGACTCACCCACAAGGTGCACTTGATAATCTTGCCAAGTAACCGCTATATCGTTGGTATTTTATAGAAGCAATTATCGGTTGCCACTGAATTTACTAGAATTTACTCAATAGTTCCGATTTATTGAGTTTATCAATTATTGAAATGAGCTGACTATATGAAAGATCCTGTGCGCAAAAGCATTGTTGCTGCGGATCCCTCTAGGGCAGGGCAATAATACCGCTTAATCGTTTCGTTCCTAGGCGTGGAGCCATGGGGGCACTCGTGGTGCAGGACTGAAAAGCATCTATCTCTGGTCTATGGTAGTCGATCAACAAAAATTATAGCGAAAATCCTCAACGTATCTGATTGGGTCAGATGATTTTATACAAAAAAATAGCGAATTTATTCATGGTAACGAAACCTAAACTCGAGCCGTAGTGTCTGCGTCGAATGCTGCATGAATATTATTTTTTTTGGCAGATGTTTATGTGGGTCTAGAGTTTATGACTCGTTTTAGTTCGTCTCTTACAATAACTCGTAAATATTCGTCAGGGCAGTCTATGTTAAGAGGGTCAAGGAAGTTGTCGGCAAAACTAGACGCTTTGTCAGAAATCCGAATCAGTTCGCTGCCGGAGAGTGATTTGAAGTGTTTTCCTGTCTCTTCGGTGATGATCGACATAATAATAAACGGTAGCTTCTCTTTGATGATGGCGATTTTATCCATAAGCTCAACAACAGATGGGTGAATACTAGATGTTTTCTCTAAAAACGGATAGAAACCGCCTGCTTTCCACCAGGTTTTTATGTGAGAAACGTCATGCTGAAATCGATATTTCACTTGAAGTGTTTCGATAATAGCGTCAATTTTTCGCATGGGTGGAGCGTGGTCTTGAAACCAGGCTCTTACCGTTGTGTACTTAAGTTCCTTGAAATACGTTGGTGAAGTGCTTGTCAAGTAGTTCTGGAATTCTATAACACGCCCCCTGCCTTGTTTAAAACCTAATTGATCCAATATGTGAGAGAGTCGTTCGCCCGGGGTGTTATAGATCCCGGTATTTATCTGATTGTTAGTCTTCATCAACATTGCACGTGATTAAAAATTAATCTAAGTCGGATTTCTAAAACTATCAATTCTAGAATTGCTATAAAGGCTTGCGAGAGCATAATGCTAGAATGGATACCAAAAAAAACTATGTTTAGGAGGTGCGGGTTACAATCCTAAACAACCGAATATGGTACAAAGTTAAAAAGAACATGGTTTTGGCGTTGGTTTCGTTCATGATAGGTACTTGGGGATTTATAATGTTACGGTTCCGTGGTTAATGATAAGTGTTATGTTGAATTAAAAGTATAAGGTAGAAAGGGCATGAGATATCAATGATACTTTTAAATTAACTGAACAAAGGGGCGATGTAAAATAACTAAATAAACGACATAACATTATAAATATTCAATAAATATTGACAGTAAGATCGATAAATATAAGACTAAGACAAAAATAATTAATATATCCCTGAATCGTGATTGTATCAGTTTGAAATGTTAAATCTGTTTGACATCATATTATGTCCTACAATTAGATATAGCGAAGCGTCATTGATAACCGCGGGTGGGGAAAAGGCTATCTCAAAAAGTTGAATCAAGCTGAGTTTTTTTATTCAAATGTAAACAGCGTTGCCATACACGCCTTAGTCTCAGGTATTTATAGATAGATTAATCAGGCTTTAAAGGACGTTGAAGAGAATGAGAATAACGCCACATGAAATATTATATTGTCTTGGTTTGGATGTGCCACCGGAAGGCATCGAAGTCAATACTAATGAAGTCCGCCTATATATCGAATTATTCCGCGCATTAGGGGAAACGATCGATGTTTCGGCTATTCCAGAATCAGCGCTGGGCAATCTCTACAATGAAATAATTCGATTGGTTGGTGAGACTATAGATGTGTCGACTATACCCGATCCGCTCCTTAGTGATTTAAATGTCGGATTAAAAAAGCTAATTCTCGCATGTCGGAATAAGGAAGCGTATACCAGTCGTAGACTTGATACTGATATGGCGGTTTGGTTGAATGGGCTTCTAGACTCAAATCACTGTTTTATTAACAGGCAACATAATACCGAATGGGATCCTGGACAGTTATGTGTCTTGGATGATCACATCAATACTTACTCCTAAGTACGGTACAGCAAGCTTGATAACAACGCATGCCGGCATGACGAGTCTTAGTGCCGAACCGCATCTCGCGAGGTACCTGATTGGCAACCATCATCGTGGGCCTGTCTTACACGACTAACGTACCGTGGTAATGATCTCTTTTGTGGCATGTATTCGGGGCGCTACTTGACTCGCATCCCTGGTTGCGCTCCTTCATCGGGATTGAGGATGAAGAGATCCTTCCCTCCGGGACCCGCCGCCAGTACCATACCTTCGGAGGTGCCAAAACGCATCTTACGCGGCGCCAGGTTGGCTACCATCACGGTGAGCTTACCTTCGAGATCTTCGGGGGAGTAGGCCGACTTGATGCCGGCAAAGACATTGCGTCTCTCGCCACCCAGGTCGAGGGTCAACTGCAACAGCTTGTCGGCTCCCTTCACATGTTCTGCCTTGACGATGCGTGCGATGCGCAGGTCGAGCTTGGCAAAGTCATCGAACTGGATGGTCTCTGCGATGGGGTCCTTGGTCAGGAGTGAATCGGCGGCCGACTGGACCGTATTGGCCGGTACCTGGGCCGCCAGATCCTCCTTTGAATGTTGCAGCATGGCTTCAATCTGCTTGGGATCTACCCGGGTCATCAACGGCTTGAATTTACCGATGGTGTGTCCGGCCAGTGGGGTGGCCAGCTGATCCCAGGTCAGGGTTTCGATCTGCAGGAAGGCCTCTGCCAATTCAGCGGTGCCGGGCAGAATGGGGCGCAGATAGCCGATTAGCAGGCGGAAGAGGTTGAGGCCGTCGCTGCAGATCGCCTGCAGTAGATCCTCTTTACCCTCTTCTTTTGCCACCACCCAGGGTTTCTGTTCGTCGATGTACTGATTGGCCCGATCGGCCAGGGCCATGATCTCACGCACAGCACGGCTGAACTCCCGCTTTTCGTAGTGTTCGGCGATGGTTTTACCAACGGCGACAAATTCATTGAACAGGCATTGTTCGCTGAGCTGGTCCGCTAGCCGGCCGTCAAAGCGTTTACTGATGAAACCGGCACAGCGGCTGGCGATGTTGACCACCTTACCCACCAGGTCGCTGTTGACCCGTTGGGCGAAATCCTCAAGATTGAGGTCGATGTCGTCGACCCCCGAACCCAGCTTGGCCGCAAAGTAGTAGCGCAGATACTCCGGGTTGAGATGGTCAAGATAGGTGCGAGCCTTGATGAAGGTGCCGCGGGTCTTGGACATCTTGGTCCCGTCTACGGTCAGGAAGCCGTGGGCGTAGACGGCGCTGGGGGTGCGGAATCCTGCACCGTGCAGCATCGCCGGCCAGAACAGGGTGTGGAAGTAGATGATGTCCTTACCGATGAAGTGGTAGAGCTCTGTGTCAGTGCCTTCCGCCCAGTAGTCGTCGAAGTCGAGTCCCTCGGTTTTGTCACAGAGGTTGCGGAAGCTAGCCATGTAGCCGATGGGAGCGTCGAGCCAGACATAGAAATACTTGCCCGGATGGTCCGGGATCTCAAAGCCGAAGTAGGGGGCGTCGCGGGAGATGTCCCACTCCTGCAGCCCCGCCTCGAACCACTCGCCCAGCTTATTGGCCACTTCGTGCTGGATATGGCCGGCACCGGTCCACTCCTTCAGCATTGTCTCGAAGTCGGCCAGTTTGAAGAAGTAGTGGTCCGACTCCCGCTGTTCCGGTACAGCGCCGGAGACGGCGGAGACGGGGTTTATCAGCTCGGCGGGGGAGTAGCTGGCGCCGCAGACCTCGCAGTTGTCGCCATACTGATCCTCCGCGCCGCACTTGGGGCAGGTGCCCTTGATGAAGCGGTCGGGTAGGAACATCTGCTCTACGGGGTCGTAGGCTTGGGTGATGGTGCGTTTGGCGATATGACCGCCGTCCCGGTTGCGCTCGTAGATTGTATTGGCACAGGCCTGGTTCTCAGGCGAATGGGTGGAGTGGTAGTTGTCGAAGCCGATGCGGAATTCGGCGAAGTCGGCTTGGTGCTCCAGCGCCACCCGGGCGATCAGAGCCTCCGGCTCTATCCCCTCCTGGCGAGCGCGCAGCATGATCGGCGTGCCGTGGGCATCGTCGGCGCAGACGTAGAGGCAGTTATGTCCACGCATCTTCTGAAAGCGCGACCAGATGTCGGTCTGGATATACTCCACCAGATGACCGATATGGATCGGCCCGTTGGCGTAGGGCAGGGCGCTGGTAATCAGGATTTTGCGTGGTGTCTGGCTCATCTTCGGTTCCATCTCGGCTGCTGGTCAGCGGAAAGCCGGCAATTATCGCACAATAGCCTGTTAAATAAACATGCCATGGCACGAAAAGAGACGTGGTGTATGAGAAGTCCGCAATTGAATGCGAAAAGACGCACCCTACACCCAATGCCTGAGCGTGTTCTGCGTGGGGCTCTGAGAGTTACCGAATTTACCGAGCGGCCCACTGGTTTTCATTGAATTTTCATTCGGCTGCAGTCAGCTCCTCATCTGATTGCAAATTATCTGTCATCTCAGTCCGTTAAGCTTCCGTCAATTTTAATGTTTCGGAGGCCTACTGGTGCTGAATGTCGAGCAGGTATTTATTGAACGCTTTCCCGGTGTTTTCAACAACAAGCCGAGGTTGTTGACCAGGCCGATGCTGATCCTGTTGCGGATGTTGTTCCACGAGCGGGAGATCAACCGTTTTCTGGTAGAAAATCAGGGTGTAAGCGGTCTCGATTTTATTGAGAAAGTACTGGAGTACTTCGACCTCGACTATCTGGTCTCAAACCGGGATCTTGAGAATATCCCCCATAGCGGTCGTGTGGTGGTGGTGGCCAATCACCCGCTGGGTGCCCTTGACGCGCTCAGTCTTATTCAGATGATCAGCCGGGTGCGTAACGATATCCGGGTAGTGGCCAACGATCTGCTTTCTGCCCTCGAACCGCTGGGTGATCTGCTGTTGCCTGTGGATAATATGGGGGGTGGCTCCAGCCGCAAGGGGATCAAGCTGGTCTATGAAGCCCTGGAGCGGGAAGAGCTAGTGATTATCTTTCCTGCCGGTGAAGTCTCTCGGCTGCGTCCCAATGGTGTGCGAGACGTGCGCTGGAAAAACGGATTTCTTCAATTTATCCGCCGTACCGAAGCTCCTATGTTGCCGGTTTTTATCGACGCTAAAAACTCACCTCTGTTCTACGCTGTCTCCCTGCTCTACAAACCGATTGCCGCCCTGCTGCTGGTGGGTGAGATGTTCCGGCAGCGTTCCAATACCATTGGTTTTCGCATCGGCGAGTTGGTACCGGCAGCCCATCTCAACGTGGATGGTATTCGCCCCAAGGCACGGGTACGTATGGTGCGCAAGCACTTCTATCGTGTGGCTCGGCGCAAGCCGGGTATCTTCACCACGGAGCGTAGTATTGCTCATCCGGAGTCACGCCAGGCCTTGAAAAAGGAGTTGTCAAAAGGGCACCTGCTGGGGGAGACTCGTGATGGTAAACAGATTGTTCTCATGGAGTGGGAGTTAGGCTCTGCTTTGATTCGTGAAATAGGGCGCTTGCGGGAGTTGAGCTTTCGCAAGGTAGGCGAGGGTACGGGCAGGCGTCGTGATATCGACAAGTATGATGCCCTTTATCGGCATCTTGTTTTGTGGGATGAAAAGGAACTCGAGATTGTCGGTTCATACCGCATAGGAGAGGCGGGAAAAATCATCGACAAGCAGGGTATGAAAGGGCTCTATACCACCTCACTGTTCGATTTTGATGAGGATTTCCAGCCCTTTGCAGAGCAGGCGATCGAGCTGGGTCGGAGTTTTGTTCAACCCCGCTATTGGGGGTCGAGGGCGTTGGATTATCTTTGGCAAGGTCTGGGGAGCTATCTGCGCCACCATCCGCAGATAAAATATATGTTCGGACCTGTCAGTGTTAGTGCACGCTATCCGAAAGCCGCCCGTGATCTGATGGTGGTATTTTACAAACACTATTTTGGTTGTCGGCGTCGCTTGGGCGAGTCAAAAATTCCCTATCAGCTGGATAAGGCGAGTCATGAAGAGTTCTCAAGGCATTTCAGCGGCGATGATTTGGATCAGGATCTGCAGGAGCTGAAAAATCAACTGGCGCTCTATAACGTCACCATACCGACTCTGTTCAAGCAGTATACCGAGCTGTGCGAACCGGGTGGTGTCTGTTTTCTCGATTTCGGCAAAGACCCTGATTTCGCAGGTTGTACGGATGGTATGATCCTGGTCTCGGTGGATAAGGTGAAATCAGCCAAACGTAAACGTTATATCGGTGATTGATGGCTGCTATAACAGTCGAATCCGATGTGCCGCAGTGTCACAGTCAAAACTGGTGCATGCCTCGATGATGATATAGGCATCCATGGGTAAGCTGTCAACGATCTCATCAACATCGTATTGGGTGGCGTCATCCTCGTCACCGCAGAACATCACCAGGTCATTAGTGAAATAGCACTCCTCGTCATTGCGTGTATCGTGATCGCACGACCCGAAAGCATCACAATCGACATAGCCGAACAGAATGTCGTTGGATGTGTCGAGATTGGTGTTGATACTGAGATAAAAACTGGCGGTATAGCCGAAAGCGCCGTTGTCATCCACTTTCCAGATCAGGTCGAATCTGCCGTCGTTGATTGCCGGATCGATGGGGGCACGGCCGTCCTCCAGGTCTTGCGAAGAGACGCTAACGTCAAACTCATCGATATCGACGTCATTGTCGCCGCCGCAGCTGATGACAATCAGGCTTACCATCGATGTTACAATTAAACTCTTAATCATATTGAACCCCTCTTCCATACTCAGGTGGTTATTGTGACTAAGCTGATGTCTATCCAGGTTGGGTTTGAGGATTGGGTGATATGGCAATCATTGCACCATGGATACATGATTATAGATTAAGGTTCCTCGCTTCACTACTTGTTGGTTAGTATATGCCATTTTGGCCGTTTCCAGCTTTGCCGAAAAGTTGCAAGGTCTGACTTCAATGCCGTTCTGTTCTTTTCTTGACCATCTAGAAAAAGCACTAAATCGAACTGCTGTTTTTGTGAATCGAAATTCTGGTCGAACTGTTTCACTATTTCGTTTGCCGGCGTTGCAAACCGACCCAGGATCTCTACCACCGGCAAGGTTATACCCCCTTTATCTGCATTGGCTTCATAGGCCTTATAAACCAGCTCGGTACAAACTAATTCACTGTCAGTGAGAAAATCAAAATTGAAATCGTAGGGCCTGCCGCTATAGTGGAAGGCCTGTAGGATTGCTTTCGCCTTATCCAGCCTGCTGAGTCTTGGTCGTAGTACCGCTAGAGAGTCGGCGTCAGCAGAGTGTTCAAGTGAGGTGAAAACGACCCCTTCGCTGACGGCTTCGATGACGCGGGTCAGGTGGTCATTCTCCTGTTTTGTGAGGCTTTCGGCATAGGCCTTGGGATAACGTTGCTTAAGGAGTGCTTCAAACTCGCCGGAAGCAATCCCTTGTTGACGAACCCATACCTCGATATCGCTGGCCTGGAAGTAGTGCTGACGCTGCTCAGGGGTACCGATGAAGAGTGCCGCATGGGGCCAGAAACCCGGTAGCCCAATATTCGAGAGATACCACTCACGTCGCTCAAGCAGGACATCGCCAGGTTCCAGGCGTGGTTGCAGGGATCTGATCTGTTCAATCCTGATCAGCGATTGGTGAGGCCTGTGAACCCGCACATCTCCCATCCATTCAGAGACCCCTTTCTGGATGGGGAAAAAGGCCTTGAAACTGCTATCCTTGACGATCTGTATCCCGTTTTTGATTGTCTGCTTGATGCCTTTTCCCTTGCCATACTCCCAGATTTTGGCCTGGTCCTCAATAATTCCCTGATTCAACCGAAATCCCGGTTCCTCTCCGGTCAAGCGATAGGCGAGGGCGAGTCGGGCGAACTCCGTGGCGATGGCGATATGCAGATAGTGGTATTTAACATCGGCATAGGTATCTTGCTCAAGTCCAAGTTCTGCAATGGGTTCATTCAACAGCGTATGAAACTGGGGATTACGCTCGGTGATCTCCAGGAAATCGAGAACATAACGGTAGCGAGCCAGAAAGGCGGCATAGGCGATGCGAAAGGCCATCTTTAGAACTCGCTCGTCCTGGTGGTGTTTGTAATCCTCATAGGATTGGCTGATCGAGTCGAGGATCAATAATCGATCCAGAAAGCTGACCCAGGTGGAACGGACTTGCTCACGCTGTTTTCTGTCTAGAAGCCGGTTGTTGGCTTTTTTCCATTTTGTGAGCAGGTCTTTGTCAGATCTTAAGTAATTGAGTATGTCGGACAAACCTTTGCGTTGGGTTAGCACGACTTGCTGGTTGTTATTCAGTTGATGTTGCAGGGATGTCTCAATAGCTGGAATTGCAACAGCAACAGGGCAGGTTGCAGCTATGCTCACCCACAGTAGCGTTAACCGAATCAGTCTGCTCATACATCGCTGTCCTAGTAATTATTGCTGGTTAGCGTTTACGCCTGAAGTTGGATGGATAGGTGGCTGTGGCCATCCAGTCGGGAGTGGTGTTGGTAACATTTTGTTGCAATAGGTAGGTGGTGGCAAGAGTCTCTTGTCCCGCGTTCTCCTTGAGCAGACCGGTGAAACCTGAAACCCAGTGCCTGGAGGGGGCCTCTTCGCCTACGCTGCTGCGCCAAGTTACGGAGGCTGACACTGAGATAGATGCTCAGGGGTTCGTGCAGAGGAACTGTACCTGCTTTATCCTGGGTACTGTGCTGGAGATGGCAGATATCCAGGTATTCAGCGTGCCGGTATCCAGCATGAATCGAAGCGTCTGGGGGGGTGCCCAGGCCCATGTTGGTGGTCCATGGGGTGGCTCCGCTATCGCTTATGGCGCCCTGGGTCAACTGGAACTGGACAAAGGGTGTGACTCCTGTCTCCAGATCATTCGCGGTTGGCACCTCAATAGCAAGTTCCTCATGGGGGGCTTCTTTCATTTTTTGTGCTTCCTTGTTGTTTTATTAACCCGGTTGAACATGGCCTATTTAAGGTACCGGTTTAACACTAATCCGGCTGCCATTATAGAGAAATACATGATAGACAAAGTGATTCGCAGTCACGCCGCAATGCAGACCTGGTTTCGCCCTTTCTGTTTAGCCCGGTACATGGCTTGGTCGGCCGCCCTGAAAAGGTGCTCTGGTGTTGTGCCATGGGTGGGAAAGGCGGCGACACCCACACTGATGGTGACCGCTACCTCATCGGGTCCGTCAATAACCATCTGTGTTTCCTCCACCATTTGGCGTAACCGTTCGGCCATCTCGATGGCTTTCACCTCATCTAACTCCGGCAGGATGATAGCCAGTTCTTCGCCGCCATAACGTGCCGCATAGTCAATGTTTCGGATGCCGGACTGCAGCCGTTGGCTTAGCTCGCGTAGCACTTCGTCACCCACCTGGTGGCCGAAACGATCATTGATCAACTTAAAATGATCCACATCGATCCACAACAGCGACAGGGGGCGCTCATAGCGTCTGGCGCGAGCCAGCTCTTCATGGAACTGCTGTTCAAGCTCGCGGCGGGTGTAGAGCCCGGTCAGTGCATCCCGTGTGGCTAGCAGTTCCAGTTCCAGTTCCATGGCCTTGCGTTGGCTGATATCGATGATGATGCCTTCCAGATACTGGCGTGGCATGAGAAATCCACAAAGCACTATACTTCTAAAGCTGTGGTTGGTTCGCGGCAAAATAATATCAGGCATATTGATTTTAAGCGCTAACAATGACTGTGAAATATTTCACTGTTATCAGTCTTAGTCCCTGTCTATTGTGTCACTGTGCTTTATCCTTTGCCGGGAACAATGATGCCGGTACTGGGAAAAGAATAGCGGACGAGTTGGATGCAATTGTTGTTGAAGGAGTACGGGCCAGTCTTCGCACTGCTCAGGAGGTCAAGCGGGATGAACCTGAA
>JASFJX010000014.1:0-15871 GCA_050119385.1 Candidatus Thiodiazotropha sp.
GTTCGCTATTGGCTTCAGTTGTCACTACATCTACAGTGCCAACGAATACAGTTTGACAGTAACCGTAGCAGCCGTTCTCGGCGGGTATCTGGCCCTGAATATCGGTGCCAATGATGCAGGCAACAATATAGGACCGTTGGTAGGCTCGGCAGTCATCAGTATGACCGGGGCCCTGTTGTTCGCGGCACTATTTGAAGCCGCCGGTGCGTTTCTTACAGGTGACGAAGTGATTAGCACCATCAAGCAAGAGATCATCGATATCCGTCAATTCAGTGATGCGGAAACGCTTGCCCGGGTGATGTTTTGCGCCATGCTGGCCTCAATTATTTGGTTAAATCTTGCTACGTACACCGGCACCCCGGTCTCCACGACGCACACAATCGTCGGAGGTGTTATAGGAGCGGGAATCACCGTTGGCGGTCTTGCGGCTGTCAATTGGTCTAACTTGGTGACCATAACCATCAGTTGGTTTGTCTCGCCAATACTGGGGGGCATTGTCGCCGCACTTCTACTCTACTTTATCAAACGCAGCATCACCTATCAGGATCAGATGTCAGAGGCCGCGGGTAAGATTTTGCCTCTACTTGTGGGGCTCATGGCCTGGAGTTTCACTACCTATCTGTTGATCAAAGGGGTCAAAACAAGTTGGCGGGTCGATTTTCAGACTGCTCTGATATGTGGCTTTACCATCGGCCTGGGGGTCTACCTGGTCATAAAACCAAATATCGTGCAGCGTACCAGAATGCTTCCCAACACCAAATCTGCAGTCAATCGATTGTTCAACATCCCACTCATTTTTGCCGCCGGTCTGCTGAGTTTTGCTCATGGCTCAAATGATGTAGCCAATGCCATTGGCCCGGTTATCGCAATCAAAGAGGCACTCATGGTAAACGGGCAGGCCGCTCCAGCAAATATCCCACTATGGGGCTTGCTGATCGGGGCAATAGGCATACCCTTGGGATTGATATTGTACGGAAAACGTCTGATCAAGACGATCGGTAGCGAGATCACTGAGCTCGATCAGGTCAGGGCGTTCTGTATTGTCACCTCAGTCACCATCACGGTTTTGCTGGCAAGCCAGTTCGGACTACCTGTGAGCAGTACACATACTGCTGTGGGCGCTATTTTCGGTATCGGATTCTTACGCGAGACATTGAAGACGAACTACGCCGTTATTTTAGAAACCCTCAGGCGTCAACACCAAGACCAGGACAAGACTCAGGCTGAGGCCTTTGTGCAACAATTCGACAATGCAAGTTTCATTGAAAAAGGCCGTCTGTTAGCGGCATTGGGAGGCACAGACAACCGCGTAAAACTCAGTAGTAATGAACGAACCTCACTGCAGAGACACTATCGGTATGAAATTGTCAGACGCTCTACTTTTGTGCGAATTTTACTGGCGTGGCTTGTTACTGTCCCAGTTGCAGGGCTTTTCGCCTCTTTGATCTATCTTCTGATCGATTGATCGGCTAGATTACTCTGAAAAGGCGTTTATTTTTCTAAACGACCGGGTGAAACATTCGGGCTAGCTCACTGCGTTTTCCGATACAGGCAGGGTTTCCGGCGGCGGCATCCGCTTGACAATGCCATCAGGCACTTCTCCTCTCCCCGCCTGATAGATGGAACCCGACTCCAGCACAAAGCAGATCATCACCGTTACCAGTGTCGGCACAATACCAACCCGTGTAATGGCAACCATCATGATGTCGCCCTTCGAACTGCCGCTGGTGGCAAGCATTGCCATCCCCAGTATGACTGCACTTATGGTATATCCTATCATCAGGATACGGGTACGATTGGCGGAGAGGCGCCAGTGGGCTGCGACAAACCAATCGCCAGACGCAGTTTCACCCCCAGCACGAAACCAGATAAAGCCGATGACCGAGAATGATAGCAGCAGTGGAATCAGAAAACCCATGAAACCGATATCGAGCACGATTGCCGCCGGAGCGGCTATCAGGTGGCACCCAACCAGATTCATCATGGACAGCTCATGAGGTGTCTTGGCCCGCTTGCGAACCGGCTCTTCCACATCAAATATCATTCTATGCTTTCTCCCACGGATCCGATCATTTTTACCAGTGACTATGACACGATTCTGCAGAATTGGCGTTGATATTACGCAAACTAATCACTAACAGTAAATAAATGCCATGATTATTGACACCAACCTACTGTGTGAGTTGCTTGTTGAGGCCGCCAAGTCGGAGCTAATGCCACGATTCAATCGCTGCGATTGCCAGATCAAAGAGGACGGGAGCCTTGTCACCCAAGCAGATCTGGCAATGCAACAACAGATGCTGACCCAGTTGAAACACCACTACCCTGAAATCCCTCTGTTGGGTGAGGAGATGCCGGCTGACCTTCAGAGGGCGATCTTAAATGACGAAAACCAGGGGTTTTGGTGTCTTGATCCATTGGATGGCACAGCAAACTACGTTTCCGGTATGCCCTGCTTTGCTGTCTCTCTGGCCTATCTGGCCAATGGAGAGGTACAGACCGGGATCATCTACGACCCAGTGCGAGATGAGCTTTTCCATGCCAGTAAGGGGTCTGGCGCCTGGCTGAATCAAGAAAGGCTGACAATCGACTGCGCTTTGGATAGTTTGCGAGAGTGTGTGGCAATGGTCGATTTCAAGCGACTCAAGCCAGCACTGGCCGCCCGATTGGCTACCTCCCCTCCCTACCGTTCACAACGCAGTATCGGTAGTGTAGCGCTCGACTGGTGCTGGCTGGCGGCGGGAAGACTACAGCTCTATCTGCATGGCGGCGCCAGACTTTGGGATTATGCAGCCGGCACCCTTATCTTTCGCGAAGCTGGCGGCCACTTCAGGCTGAGTGACACAACAGCCGAACAGCCTGGCCATGGACTGCAGCCACAGATGGCGGTTGCAGCCACCAATCAAAGCTTGTTTGAAGCTTGGTGCGATTGGCTGGAAGGTTAATAGTTGACTTAGAGGCGAAAAACCTTAAACTATCGCGCTCTCGACTACGGAGCGGTAGTTCAGTTGGTTAGAATACCGGCCTGTCACGCCGGGGGTCGCGGGTTCGAGTCCCGTCCGCTCCGCCATATCCTTCGCAGCATCCCACCAGTCAGATCGGATTCAGGTTAAGAATAGTTGCTATACCAAACCGAGAGGATTATCGGGATCTACCCCCTCCATAAAGGGAATATTTCTGATATGGTGAGTGATCTGATAGACCAGACCTATCCAATTCCCGATCACGGCTTCAGCCGTATCGTGCCAGGTATTGTCCAGCGTATCGATAACCAACGCCTCGGGAAATTGAGGCATGGTTTCCTGCCTTGACATGGCCAGCTCAAGACGCTCGCGATACTCATTGAAAATCGCTTGGTTACGCAAGGTGAAATAGTTCTCCGGAAAGGGAGGATAGTCCTCACGCTGCCGGTTGAAGTAGAGTGTAACCTCTCTTTTATACTCCTTCAGAAGGCTGATGGTGTCATACTCCGGATGCCCCTGGAAGTAGACTACCCTTAGGCCATCCCGGCTTACAGCCAAGTGAACGCCTCCCGCTTCACTCTCTACCAGGACCTTGAGTCCAGCCTGTTGGAATTGTTCCCGGGTAACCTGGTTGTAACGGGAGTGAGGCACATCGAAACGGGTGTTGACATCGTTTACCAATGGGTGTTTTGGATCCATGACACGATGGTTGTAAACACCCCACAGCTTGCTTCCCATATGGGTGCGCTTCTGACCATGATGGGATTGGATAACCGCATGGGTTGCCAGGCAGGAACAGAGTACGGAGGTCACATTCTCATAGGCCCAATCTACCACCTCGGTCAAGGGCTGCCAGAACGCCTCTTGGGCCAGATCCGGGTGTGTGACATTGGCACCGGTAATGATCAATGCATCCAGGCCATCCTGTTTTATCTGGTCAAAGGTATCATAGTAGGCATCGATATGCGCTCTGGCCTTTTCGCCTCGCGGTAGCTCATCCAAGGTAAATGGATGGACAAAAAACTGCGCGATGGGATTGGCCTCCCCCACCAAACGGAAGAACTGCCTTTCCGTCGCCTCAATCGCGCTATCGGGCATCATATTCAACAGGCCGATATGTAATTCGCGTATATGCTGGTGGGTCGCCCTGTCCGGTGACAGAACATTCTGCCCCTCCTGTCGCAGGCGATTGAAGGTAGGTAATTCAGTATGTGCAACCAAAGGCATTGTAATTCCCCATTCAAAGCGCTACGGGCTGATCGCCGGATTCCCTATCAATGACCTCCTCCAGCAACTGTAGGAAATCGGATTCGCTCTTGACCATGGACAGCTTCTGAGTGGTCACTGTATACCCAAAATCCCGGGCGATCGCCTCGTAGCGCGGTATCCGAGCACGAAACAACCGTGGAAAAACCCAACGGGCAAAGTCGAATGGATCAATCAGTGATATATAATCAAGCTCATTGATTCGCATATACTCAGCCAGCTGTTCGTCAAGAAAAGCCTCCCGATAATAGAGGGGTTTTGGATGTGACACGGAACGTGCGATCAATGCCGCCTCATCCTCCTCGGACGTCTTGATATAGAGAATTAGCGAGTGCTTGGCAATAAACTCCAGCAAGCCCGGCTCATCCAGTTCGCACAAGCTACCACCCACATCATTGATGAAATGTGAGTAGCCATAGATCATGCGCGACTTGCGCATGAAGCTCGGTACGTCGTACATGGCAGCGATCTCTGCCTGACGATGCAGTGTCTGACGCCGTTTGAATTCGGTCAGCGGCATCCCACCCAACTCAGGATTGCCCAACATGCCTAGAAAGGTGGAGACCGGTTTCAGATTATTGAAGGTGATATTATTTCGGATAAATATCGAATCCGAGCGCAACAGATCCCGCAACAAGGGCACACGCATGGCCTGCTCTTTGATACTGTCGAGTATAGGCTCATCAAGATAGCGGGTACCGATACGGTAGTCTCCCGAATAGTGAAACCAATCCTTCTGTCTGAGAAGACTTGACAGGCGGGTCTTGCCGACGCCTGACATACCCAGCAGGGTCACACACTTCCGATCCCAGGCTCGAAATTGTTCAACGCTTAATCTCACGATATCTATGCTCCACTCCTCACAAGGAGCCAATTCTACGGGCTAGCCAGGTGTTAGGAAAGCTACTATTAACCCGACAACTAAGCATGTCGGGTTAATAGACCAAATAGATTACTTTCAACAACTACAATTCCCCAGGCTTGCTTGCTATGATGAACTCGTAAAGATACGAAAAGAAATCAACCAGTCATTGATTGCAAGCGTATGAATATCAAAGACCTCTCAGTCATCCTGGTGGAACCGTCACAGACCCAGAGAAAACTTATCGTGAAACAACTTGAAGAACTCGGTATCAGCCATATCGAATTCTTCAACAATGGTTACGACGCCCTGCATGCCCTACCCACAAGTAAGCCGGACCTGGTCATCAGCAGCCTCTATTTACCCGATATGAATGGGACCGACCTTGTGTTTGAGATGCGTAACGATGAGGAGCTACTGCAAACCGCTTTCATGCTAATCTCCAGTGAAACGAGCCTCTCCTACCTGGACCCCATCCGCCAGGCAGGTGCTGTGGCCATCCTGCCGAAGCCCTTCACCCATGACGATCTGTATCTGGCCATGCAAGCCACCCTGGACTATGTAGAGACTCCCAATCTGGAACTCCACGATATCGACACCGAAAGCTTACGGATTCTGCTGGTCGATGACAGCGGCATGTCTCGCAAACACCTACGTCGCCTCCTGGAAGCCATGGATATTGAACACATTACCGAGGCCGACAACGGCGCCGAAGCTGCCAGCATGATCGAGCAACACTACTACGATTTGGTCATTTCAGACTACAACATGCCCGAGATGGATGGTCAGGAATTGGTCGATTATATCCGCACCCAGAGTAGTCATCCTGGTCTACCTGTACTCATGGTAACCAGCGAATCCAATGAAAAGCGACTGGCAGCAGTACAGAAATCGGGAGTCTCCGCAATCTGTGACAAGCCTTTTACCACCGAATCGATACAGAGTCTGCTACAGCAGATTCTGCAGGACTTGTGAAATTACACCCTCGCATTAAAATCAAAAATCAGTTAGCATCACAGGAGCTTAATTGGCACCCAATAAGAGACATTGCATTACATAATTGGGTTATAAACAACCCATTTGTGCCATTGGTCATCTACAGTGACGCGCAAGGAACGATAAAACAGAAGAAAAAGCACAGTAGGACGCAGCGAAGAGTCAAGGACTAGTCAAGCAAAACTAGGGATGCCATTAACAGACTAGGTAAGTACTCGTCAGTTAATCCTACACAAGTTATGGCATCTAGAAACCGTACCCAATCTGTGGTCGATGGCCATAAATATGGTGAGAGCGACCCTAGGGTCTAACTGGAAATCAGACGATACCCTGTCATTATGTCTCACGTACTTATCATTGATGACCAATCTATTACCAGAATGATCCTGCAAGAGTTGGTTGGTTCGATCGATAATGATGTCACTTCAACCTGCTTTGCCGATCCTACTCAAGCCCTCGAATGGGCCAAGACCCATGAGATCGACCTGGTTATTACCGATTATAAGATGCCGCAGATGGATGGCATTGAATTTATCAAGTGGCTCAGACGAATACCTCGTTGCAATGATGTTCCGGTAATGATCGTCACCTGTGTAGAGGATCAATCGATTCGCTATCTTGCTCTGGAGTCTGGTGCCACCGATTTCATCACCAAGCCCATTGACCATACCGAATGCCGTGCCCGTTGCCATAATATGCTCACCATGAGTCTGCAGCGAAAACTGATAAAAGACAGGGCCTTACTGCTGGAACGAGAGATACGTAAAACAACCCAGGAGCTGCATGACAGGGAGCAGGAGACCCTGATGAGGCTAGCGAAAGCCGGGGAGTACCGAGACGAAAACACCGGCAACCATATCCTGCGTATCTCCCGCTACTCTAAGCTGATAGCCCATCGCCTGGGCCTATCTCATGAACGTTACGATTTGATCGCCCAGTCTGCACCGATGCATGATATTGGTAAGATCGGTATACCGGACGCTATTCTTCTGAAACCAGGGCGATTGACCCCGGAAGAGTACACTATCATGCAACGCCATACACTCTTAGGCTATGAGATTCTCAAGGAAAGCCCATCAAAGTATATCCAGATTGGA
The DNA here is from genome assembly GCA_050119385.1 of Candidatus Thiodiazotropha sp. GTDB lineage: Bacteria > Pseudomonadota > Gammaproteobacteria > Chromatiales > Chromatiaceae > Thiodiazotropha. The sequence goes on from JASFJX010000014.1 coordinate 7,185, forward strand.
GCAGTCATAGCGCTCAGTCATCATGAGAAATTCAATGGAGATGGCTACCCACACGGTCTGAAGGCTGAAAAGATTCCGCTCGAAGCTAGAATTGTAGCTGTCGCCGATGTGTTTGACGCCTTGGTGACCGACAGGCCCTACAAAAGGAGCTGGCCTATAGAGAGAGCGTTTGAGTATATCAGTGAGGAGCGGGGAAAACACTTCGATCCGGACTGCGCTGAAGCCTTTCTCAGTGAACTCCAGCAAGTAGAGTCGATTCATCACGCATTGAAAGCAACCCCCAGAAGGAGTGATGAGTGAATACGTCCACAGATAACACCACGCCTTTCGGAACTGATCACCCCACAACAGGACGTCGATATCACAGCGCAGCATTCTTCGTCAGTTGCATTGTGATCTGCCACATGGCTGGTCAGTTTCTCTGGATAATTCCAACAGCGGACCAGCTGGCAACCCTTACCCTGGTCTCATATTATACCCTGATAAGGTTGATCCTGCTCATCACCATAGGTAAACCCTATCATCTCACGCCCAACTTACATGGTGCGCTGGTCATTTTCGATCAAGCTCACCTGGCTGTAATGTCGCTCTACGGACTACCCATCTATTTTTCCCTACCTCTGAGTGGTGTACTACTTTTTATGACAAGATCCTTGGGGGCAAGTTATCTGTATATCGCTGTGCCAGCGGCCTTTTTCTCAATATTCTTTACCCTAATCGAATCTAATGACTTTTTACTGGATACAACCACATCTATAGCTATATCGCTGATTGCGGTTGTTGTTGGCAGCCTTAATACAATACGGCTATTCACTATGAAGGCAGTCCGCACACACTGCCGAACAGCCAACTGCAGCCTTCTGCAGAGCGAGCCTCAGAATTCTGAGCTTAACCGGCAGCAAAACTCACACTCTTTATCTCCTATCGCGGAAAAAAAAGAGTTGCGTATCCTGATAATATCGAATAACGACAAGCGTCTGACATCGCTATCCAACCACCTCAAGGATTGGGGCTATAACTACACCACTAGCAGAAATTGCATTCAAGCATTCAGACACATGCTGTCGCGCTTTCAAGTCGATAGGTTCGTCCCCTATACAACCCTGATTGTTGATCAGCATGGGCTGAATCTCGATATAATATCGCTGGCAAGACTCATTCATGATGAACCCAAGCTAGAGAGTATGAGACTGATCTGCTTCAAGGCACCCTCCGCTTCTCATCAGCAGCCTCAACCACTTTACCAAGCAGGCTATGCCGCTCTCCTCGAAACCCCACTGAATAAATCCCAACTATTCAGCGCACTCCACGGGGAGCAAAGAATCCACCCAGATCACACAAATATTGTCAGCCTTCTGGTGCGCAGAGCAACCAAAAAGCGTACAGCGAATCAGACAACGGTGCTTTTGGCAGATACCGCATCTTCTGCACGGAGCAAACTTGGTAATGCGCTTTTGCAGGCTGGTTATAAAGTGATTATGGCAGATGATGGAGATCAGGCCCTTGACGCACTTGAAGAGCAGCCTGTCAGCCTTGCGATAGTCAATGCCAAACTCTCAATCATGAGTGGCGCTCAGATACTCAAACTGCATCGCTATAGCACACCTTACAAACAGTGGGTACCGTTCGTATTTTTAAGTGATGAGAGCGACGCGAACACCTTGCGACTCTGTCGCTCGATCGGAGTACAGGCCTATTTCCTGAAACCGTTAATTGTGGACAATTTACTGGAGACGATACCGACATTGCTAAACCAGCATCAGGTAAAAGACACAAATGTCAGTCGCGATCACGACTCGCCTTACAAAAATAATGTAGCACATTTTCATGATACCAGTTTACTGGATCACATGACATTGTTACGCCTGGAACATCTGGATAGTGGAATCGCATTTATCAATGACCTGTTCAAGACCTTTGAAGCTGAAGGAACCGTGATACTTCGAAGCATGCGACAAGCGGTGGATAGAAACCAATTTGGCAGGTTCCGAGAACTTGCGCAAGTAATACTGGATAGCGCAGGGCAACTTGGCGCATTCGCCCTATATGAGCTGAATCGCAATGCGACCAAGCTACGTGCTTATGAATTCGAGTATCGCGGCAACGAAGTTTTGGATGAGATAGAAAAAACCTTCAACCTCACCTTAGAAGCATACTCCCGCTATCTCTCTCAGCGTGCCGCATCATTGCATAAAAATAGCAAATAAATATCGCAACAGAACCTACTATTAAACCGGCACCTCAATAGGTAGGTTCAGCCAAAGCGCGCCTGCCTGCAGCAAGGCATTAAAACACCGCTGTAGCACTCCTACAACAAGATTTGATAACGCAGCCTGCTGGCAGGCACGCTTCGGCCTGTCCTTTTTACATTCAAACTGTGTCATCAACAGCTACTCTTGCCGCTGCTGAAGATATTGATTCAGCGCCTGGCAGGTCACGGAATATGTTGAGGATATTTTGGCAAACATCTTAACTCCACGATCATTAAATTCTGACTGATCGATCCCCATTACAGCAGAGCAAACCGCTTTGAGAGAAAAGGCGCCCATTCCAGAGGCATTGTCCACGATAGCATGCGCACATTCTCGGTATTTATTAAGATCCCGGTCCTCCAACGATTTCTGCATCGTTTCCAATAAAACATCACTGTCGCGCAAAAAACTTTCTGCCATGTTCAATACAAAGTCTGGATCCTCGCTCAACTTTTCCAACTCAACTAGCGTCTTGTGATCAAGCACCTGCACACCTCTTACTGAATCAGACTCTCTTGCCGACTGATACAACAATGTATCAGCAGGCAGATTCAACTCCTCGATACCCAATATTCGATTAACCACTTCAACCAGCTGAGACGAACGAACAGGTTTAGTTAAATAGGCACTCACCCCAATCTCATCGCACATTTTAACCGCTTCCGTTGTTGCATTTGCGGTAAGAATCATAAATGGCATCTGAACTTCACCGTCATGCATGATGCGATAATGATTAATGACATCAATACCACCGATATCAGGCAATTGCAGATCTACTATTGCCAGGTCATATGAGTTCAAATCCAATAGTGATATCGCATGTTCTCCGTTAGAAGCCACATCAACATCATGGCCCTGCATCTCAAGGATTTTCCTTACAACTTTCTGATTAATCAGATTGTCTTCAGCCAACAGTATTTTAGTCTGTGTAATTTCACTTAGCTGTGACGCCTTAAAACCCTTTTTTTGCGCCTCCTCTCCCCTACGCTTAGCATTCAGTAGATACATAAATACATGGTGAAGCTTCTCATTTGTAACAGGCAATGTGACGATTGCGGAACATCCATCATTTTTAGTTGTATTGCCACCTTCCCTAACACAGACTATGGCGAGTTTATCAAGGCTATTTTCTGCCCTTATCGCACTTATTAATTCATCGACTGCTGAGCCTGTGAAGTGTTCTTCAATCACAAGAATATCAAACGGAGAATCCAGTTTTTCCGCATTCAATAACTCAAGGAAACCATCAGTAAAGCTAGTACATACCTTAGTAATCATCTGGCACTCTTGTAGATAATCAAGCACCAGGTTCTCACTAAACAGTAGATCAGTTAACAAAAGCACTTTGACTTCGTCGAGAGGTATCTCATCATCCAGAAGCCTGCCAGGGAACACGGGTAACTCAAACCAGAAACGGCTACCTTCGTCGCATCGACTTTCAACACCGATTTTTCCTCCCAACAGCTCAACCAACTGCTTTGTTATCGACATTCCAAGACCACTACCGGAATTTCGATGAGTTACATTTTCGTTAAATTGAGTGAAGCGGTCGAATATCTTATTCTGCTGATCCTCCGACATACCAATCCCAGTATCGATCACCTCAAACAGTAGCCAGATATCTCCTGCGATATGCTCTTCTCCACTACTTGGTGTGAGACGCAGTGTAACACTCCCTTGCTCGGTGAACTTGATTGCATTATTGAGAAGATTGATTAAGATCTGTCGTAATAATTGAGGATCTGTACGGACCACTGGCGTTACAGCCATGTCGATCCAACTGTTTAGCTTTATCGATTTTGCATCTGCGCTAGCCTGCATCATGGCAAGTATTTCTTTGATGAGCTGTAGGATATCTTGATCTTTGAGCGATACCTCCACCTTGCCTGCTTCGATTTTCGAAAAGTCAAGAATATCATCAATCAGGTTCAGCAATGTCTCAGCAGATGCCTGAATAGTGCACATCATCTCCCGTTGCTCGATCCCCATCGGGGTGCTCGCCAATAAATCGGTCATACCGACCACGCCATTCAGTGGGGTGCGAATTTCATGGCTCATATTCTCCAGAAAGCGGCTTTTTGCCATGCTGGCCGCTTCAGCTCGTAATTTTTCTTTTTTCAGGCGTCTCAACAATAGGGCACCAAATAAGATAGTCATCAGGAGCCCAACTAATAGACCGGTACCCATTAGCTGGTGTTTTACCCAGAACTCATTGTTCATTATCACCATGGTGAAGCCGATCATACTCAGCCCGCTGCTCAGAATGAGTGCTGACATGCCGAAACGAAAACCGTTACCCAAACTGATCAAAAGATAGAAAACATAGAGCATTGATATATTTTCGCCACCTACCCACATAGCCCAAGAGACCATGCCAACATCAAACACAATGAGCAGTTGGCGCCGCAATTGACTCCGCTTCGCGTCAATAATGATCGCAACAACAGCACATACTGAGACGAACAGATAGAGTGATCCAATAGCGCATAGCACCCGATGACGTTCATCCGGCGCCATGAAGAGTAGTAGAGACAGGCAGTAAGCAAGCATCAATAGAGCAAGCACCACCCGCTCAAGCGACTGCTCCCCCTCATGGTCAGGAGACATCTTAAGTCGCTCGATTATCGTTTTAATTTGCATGACTGTTACTTACGTCCTGCGTATGTTTCTACAAACCTGTAACATACCGCCCCCCCTCCGAAGAGTAAGCACAGGCTATAACCACTATTACTGTATGGTTATATCGAATTCCATTGAATTATAGGGTATATTTTGTTACCAGGTTGATAGTAACTTCACAGACAGGTTAACTAGCACCGGAATCCCTCATTAACAGATATTGATATTCGCTTAGGCGAGCGCGAGAAGAAATAACTATCGGGTGGACGGATTAACTGGAGCAATCCGCAACCGCAGAAGTTGGCACGCCGTCTATATTCTAATCCAATTTCACTAATGCTCCATTCATTTAAATCATAGTATGTTAACCGACCAATCTGACTTATGTTGTCTTGCCAACTGACCTTTGAGACATAGGATCGAAAGTACAATTTCTATGGACTGTGACGCGAAAACCCCATGATTTCAATCAAAGAAGCCTCTTCGTAGCCGTATTGTATCTTAAGAGGAGGGGAAGATTGGACAGCTAGGTGATTGAGCGGCTGAGGGATTAAAGCCCACACCTTAAGGATGCTGATGAATTCTCCATATAGTGCGTCAACTCGATCGGCTTTTCACCGACGACATGTGTCTGGTCCACCTGACAGTGGCTAACACCTGGGATAGAGGGCATCTCGAACATAACACTTCGCAACAGCCCCTCCATGACAGCCCTTAAACCTCGCGCCCCAGTGCCCCGCTGAATGGCCTCTTTTGCCACCGCAGTCAACGCATCCTGCGTAAATTCCAATTTTACACCTTCGAATTCGAACAGCCTTTGATATTGCCTGAGAAGTGCGTTTCTAGGCTCCGTCAAAATCTGCACCAAAGCCTCCTCGTCCAGATCATGCAATGCAGTAATCACAGGATAACGACCTATGAACTCAGGAATAAGACCGAAATGGCGTAGATCCTTGGGCTGTACCTCTTCAAACAGCTGTAATGGATCATGTGCTTGATTGGGCTGTGATGGATCCACATGGAAACCAATTCCATGTTTTCCCTGGTTAAAACGTTTTTCCAGGATGGTTTGCAGGCCCTCGAAAGCACCACCGGCGATAAACAGGATATTGCGCGTATCCATTGCCCGCTCGTCACCATGATCCTTACGACCTTTAGTACTCAACTTGACCTTCGAACCCTCAACCAGCTTCAACAGTGCCTGTTGTACACCCTCCCCCGACACATCCCGGGTACCGTGCGAAGTCTCACCGGATCGCGCCAGTTTATCGATTTCATCGATATAGATGATGCCCCATTCGGCAAGCTCCATATTTCCATCGGCGCTGTCCAGCAGTCGACTGAGGATACTCTCCACATCCTCTCCTACATAGCCGGCCTGGGTCAAAGTAGTTGCATCGGCTATGACAAAAGGAACCCCTACGATCCTTGCCAAGGTGCTCGCAAGCAGCGTTTTCCCGGTCCCAGATGGACCCAACAACAGAATATTCGATTTCTCTATCTCGACCTGAGTACCTGTGGTTGTCATAGCCGTACGTTCACTCTCCATATTGAACCGTTTGTAGTGGTTGTAAACAGCAACCGCAAGGGTCTCCTTGGCCAATTGCTGACCGATAATGTAGCGGTCGAGGCTATCCTTGAGTTCGATAGGCTTGGGTATCTGTTTAAAGGGCTTGGCTGCGGAACGACGGTGCCCCCAACTGGATACGACCTGCGAGGCCAGGCGCACGCAATCTTCACAGATATGTCCATCTACACCGGCTATAAGCGGAACATCCGGTGTCTGTTCCTGGCTACAAAAAGAGCAAAATGTCTTCTTCGTTGTCATCTCGCCTGCTTATGCATGGGTTAGTTTTTGCAGCTTCGCCAGATAGGACTTCTGGCAATTGCGCCGTTGCCGCTCCTGCAGATGCTCTCGTATGCGAGGATAGGCTTTGGACAGCGGCATCCGTTTTGCTGGTTTTATCTTTTCACAATAGAGAATATGTAGCCCCAGCTCCGTTTCCACGATTTCACTGATCTCGCCTTCCTGCATCCTAAACAGCACGCTATCCAATTCCTGGTAGAGCTGACCAGGTTTCACATCGCCCAATTTGCCCCCCTCCATCGCTGTCGGGCATTCTGAGTGGCGTTTGGCAAACTGCTCAAAACGGTTGCCCCTACCTGCCAATCTCTCAACCAACTGCTGCATATGCTGGCGCGCAGCAGCCGGTGTATTCTCGGCATACTCAGGATTGATAGTGATCAGGATATGTCTGGCTTGGCGGGTTTCCGCTGTTTCAAAACGCTCGTGGTGCATCTCATAGAAGAGGTGAATATCGAGGTCACTCACATCGGCACTATTGGCCGCGACAAGCTGCATAACACCATCGAAGAGTAGTTCGCGGTAGAGTGCTTTGCGCAGACTCTCTTCATCCAGGCCATTGTGTTCCAGATCTTTCGCGAACTCATCTCGCTTGCTATAGCGAGAGGCCACTTCGTCAACCGACCTGTCGAGTTGCTCTTGGGGAACAATCACACCCTTCGCCTCGGGAGATGAGATAACCAGCGACTCCAGTTCATAACTCGTGCTCGCCTTGCGATACACCTCCTGGTATTCCATCGGATCGAGCTGGCTTAGGTTCTTCTGATAGTCGTTGAGTGCATTACGCAACATGTGGTAGTTGAACTCAGGCATGGTTTCCAATTGCTGCTCAGCCAAGGTCATTATAACTCCTCTGTCGCCGGGCTTAGATACTCCAGAGCCGTTTCAGGCACCTGCAGGGTTCGGCCTCTGAAACGCACATAGTAGGCCGGACCGCCCGGGTGTTCACGCAACACCTTCTCTACCTCACCCGCATCCCCTGGATTTGCGATAACCTCACCCTGGATACCCAAAGGTATTTTCGGTGTCACCTTTTCCCGAAATTCGAAGCGGGTCGGAATCCAAGGATCTGTGGCCAATTGCAGCTCCTGTTCCCGGCAGCCGACACGCCGCTGGGCATCGAGAAAATCGACCGAATAAATTAACTGATCCTGCAGAAAGGTACCCACGTCGCGTACGTATCCGATACTGCCCTGGCGGACCAGTAGCCGCCCGGTGGGTTCACCGGGATAGGTGCCGTCGTTACGCAGATTGCGCACTACCCGCACCTTCTCACCATATTCAAACTTTGGGCGCAACGTGACTTACCTGCTGGGTCAAATCGAGCAACGGCACCTTGACGGTGACCGGCTCATGCATACGAAAGACCTTGAACACCTTCTCGGTCAGTGCATCCGACTTAACAAAGTCGTTATAGGCGCTGTTGAGCATGCCAGCGTAGAGGGTGTATTTCTCGTCATCGCTCTCCGGCATCTCCTCCACGCCATCGAGGTAGTCGTGAAAGCGTTGCAGGATATGCAGGCGATTCACATGCACCACCGACTGATCGTAGGCAATGTCGAAATAGTCGAGAAAATCCTCGGCGCTGCTGAGCTCATCCATATCCAGCTCGAATTCACTCTCACTCATTATCATCTCCTGTTCATCAATTAATGGGTTGCTACACCACTCTCTTGGCTGAGAGCGTTTCGAGCCACTGTCAACATTGCTTGTGCACCCAGACGATCCTTGGCATCGAGCTCTGCCACCTTCTCCAGGCGTTCTAGGGCGGATTCGTACCGTCCCAGTCGCAATTCGAGATAACCGGCGCCCTTCAGCGCCAACATATAGAAACGGATCATGGTCATGGAGATCATCACCCCGCTACCTATGCCCAGCTCTGTTAAATCCCGCCAATCCTCAGGGAACTCTAAACGCTTGCCGATCACCTTCAGCACACGCTCAGCAACCAG
>JASFJX010000015.1:0-15698 GCA_050119385.1 Candidatus Thiodiazotropha sp.
AATTCAAGCCGGGTGGCGCTGCTGAGGCAGGTTTGAGCGTCAATCAGCGCATGGTTCAGCAACTGGTTGATGCGGAACGACAAATAGCCGATTTAACCGGCCTCAACGAGACTATTCGCAGCACGGAACTGCTGCGTTGGCCTGGTGTGCTGGAAGAGATGGAACAGGATTTAACCCCGATTAAACAGCAGGCGATGGTGTTGCTGGAAACCACTATAGACAGCCTGATCGATAATCGCCTGCGTGAAGGTGAGCGCCTTGGCGAGATTATCCGACAGCGTTGCCAGAGCCTGAAACTACAGGTAGAGCAGGTACGCGAACTGATGCCGGAAGTGCTGGAGGGTGTTAGAAACCGGATCAGCGATCGCCTTTCCGAAGTATTGAGTGATCTGGACGAGACCCGTTTGGAACAGGAGATGGTGATACTGGCTCAGCGCCTCGATGTGGATGAAGAGATGGATCGTCTTGAAACCCACCTCGAGGAAGTGGAACGGGTGTTGGCGGTTGATGAACCCATCGGGCGAAGACTCGATTTCTTGATGCAGGAACTCAACCGTGAGGCCAATACATTGACATCCAAGTCCACTAGCGTCGATGTGACCCGTGCTGCCGTGGAGATGAAGGTGCTGATAGAACAGATGCGTGAGCAGATCCAGAATATCGAATAATGCTTACCCGGCTTATGTTGTACGGGCTTTGAGGTTGTGTCCCCGCCAACCACCCAGTCGCAGCAGTTGATCGATTAGATCGCCATGTGACGCAGCGAACTCCTTCCCCTTTGCCCGTAACGCCAATGCAAGTACAAAGGGCAAATTGAGTGCCTCTCCGCGGGCAGTCGCCTGGGGATACGCATCGGCATAGTCCGGTGCTATGCGCAGACGCCAGTTATCGGGATGGATGACCCCCGGCCGATTGTAGATCTCCTCGCTGCCGAATAGGTCGGAGAAGAATATCATTACATGCTCGGCCGGGCTGGCAAAGATGTCGGCTAGCTTGGCGTGAATTAGCTTTCGCGGGTCATTTACGATCTCGTTGGCGAACGATTCGCGTTCGCCTTCCGGCGCCAATCGCCAGGCTAGATAATCGGCCTGTTGGCGGGCCCGACCGTCGTCCAGCCACTGCCTGGCTAGTCGCCAGATGGGCGGGGTATCGTGATTGCCCACCATGATCCAATCCTTAGGCTTGGCATTTTCACTGCGGTAGACATCGGCCGGATTGTCCAGGTCGGCCTTCTGAGTCACCCGGAAACGACCAAGGCCGTAGCGCTCGAGAATGCGCTCGAGGGGATAGGGCAGGGTGCTCAATACTTCGCAGAGGACGTCATCGATAGTGCCGCCTTGAGTTTGCACCGCACTGATCAAGGTGTCCATCAGTACTGCGTAGCGATCGATCTGATAGGGATCGAGGGAGCTGACCCAGTTGTCCGCATAGCGGGGAAGAGCTTTATTTAGTTGCTCCGGTCGAGTAATCGCATATTGGGCCAGATGCGGATGGTCCGTGAGATTGGGTGAGGAGAAGAGGCGTGCACCCTGCTGTACCGCCTGATGGGGGTCGGCGGCGTGGGTCCTGTAGACCCAGGGGCAGATAAGTCCGTGGGGATGGTCGATTCGCAGTCCATCGAACTGCGCTAGCAATTGATTCAACCGCGCTGTGAGAAGTTTCAACACCGGGCCGGGAGCGCCTTCGATCCCATGATATTGGGCCGGGTCCAGTACCCCGTAGCCCCAGGGCTGGCCCTTAGGGTTAGTGCGGCTTGGGGGGGCTCCCATATGGTAATTTTGTAAATAGAGCATCCCTCGGCTCCATTGGTCACAGGCGGAGAAACCGATCTGTAGATCACCGTAGATGCGCAGTCCATAACGATGAGTCAGGGAGCGTAGCATGGCATGCTGTTGATGGAGCAGGTATTGGCCGAGCCGATAACGCTCGATAGCGTGTTGATGACGATTCAGTAGCAACGCATGCCGATCTTCAAAAAATCCTGGCCGTTCGGCACTGAGGCGGTAGAGAGCCTGCTCCGGATAGGTTTTGTTAAACATCCGCCAGTCTCGGTGGTGCCGCCAATTCTGCTCCGCGGCAAGCACATGGTAGAGTGCATCAGGGTAGAGCCAGTCGCGCTCCCGTGCGCTGAACTCGGCAAGCTCCTGATCGAGGGACAGGGCGACTTCGTCTCCCGCTTCTCGTCGTTCGCTGAAACGGCGGTGGATCTCTTCCAGTGCGCGATGGGCGGTGTCGAATGCATAAGCATGCTCACTGAATGTGCGCTGGGTAAGCGGCGTTTTTTCAACCAGCCTTTCAAACGTCTTTCGGCTCAGCCACGCCTTCTCACCCTTGGCAAGGCCAGCCAGATCCAAATTAAGGATGTTGCGAGAAAAGAGGGTGCCGTCATAGGGGGAAGGATTGTCGCGGGTCATCTGGCCCTGTGGGCCAAACTGGATCGCGTCGAAGCCCAAGCCGCGGGCAAAGGCGAGAAAGGCCTTGGCCCCTTCGCTGTATGGTGTGCCCCGGCCGATCTCCTCCTCCTCTCTGGATGGAAAGCTGCTGTCGTGGATGGCCAGGACCAGGCGTCGCTTACCCAACAGGCGTAACGCCTCGACCAGCGCTACGTGAGGCTGGGGGGGAGTGATAGATTCCGCCTGCATCGTCATGGTTTCTCCCGGTCTGCTAGAAGCAGGGCGACAGGGAAGTGCTGCAGCACTTCCCCCGCCGATAGACTCCAACTCCCAGCGATGAACTCGGCCCCCAGAGACTCGCCGCTCAGCCAGTTGCGCCAGTTCCCCGGCGGCACTTCGATACGGGTGTCGTCCCATACCGTACGACCGAGGGGTAGCCTATCTCCCGTCAGGCGGTAGACCAGGCGGGGTACTACCGTTATGGAAGATTGATGACCGTATTGACGAGCGAAGGCGCAGAGATGTTGGGCGTGAAGGCCTTTAACATCCAGTTGCAGATAATCACCCACCTCGAACAGTGTTTGATGTTCACGTCGCAATGTCAGGCATCGCCAGGACAGGTAGAGCTTGACGCGGCCGTCCTCGAATCTTTGCATAAGTTGCCGCGCCAGCCCGGCGAGCGAGTCGGTAGTTTCAACAGCGGTTTGTAACTCTGTCAGCAACGCTTGACGGCTTGAATAATCTACCGCTCGGCGGTTGTCCGGATCTACCAGGCTGAAGTCCCATATTTCGTTCCCTTGATAGATATCGGGCAGGCCCGGGGCGGTGACCTTCAACAGCGTTTGGGTCAATCCGTTGCACAGGCCTGCGCGGCAAATACGGGGTAGAAAATCAAGCAGGTCGGTAAGGAAGGGGTTCTTCCTCGGTGACTCGAATAGCGCAGCGATGAAATCGTTGACTGCTCCCTCGTAGTCACTGTCAGGGTTGATCCATGAAGTATGCACCTTGGCTTCTCTTATCGCCTTCTGAAGATAGGCTTGAATGCGGGCCTGAAAATCCATCAGGCGCGCCTCGTCCAGGTACGCCCTATCGAGCAACTCCAGGGGCCAGGCGCCTATCAGGGTTTGGTAGAGGTGGTATTCGTCATTTGGAGAAGGGGCTGGCTTGTCGTCCACGATGCGCTTTTTACTGCGGTTGATTCGCGCCCAGCTCTGCACACGCCTGTCCCATTCTTCGACTAGTTCCGAGAGCACGTCAATGCGTGCGCGCACATCTTCGCTGCGCTTGCTGTCGTGGGTAGAGGTGGAAAGCATAGCGTGGGGCCAGTGGTGGGCGCGCTCCAGGTTAAGGTGATGGAAGGCGTTGACCGATAAGCCGAAGCGCTCCGGCTCCCCACCCACCTCATTGAGGGCGATCAGGCGGTTGTAGCGGTAAAAGGCGGTATCCTCAAGCCCTTTGGCCATGACAGGGCTGGTGTACTGTTGGAACTTCATGGCGAAGGCGATTACCTGATTTCGGTAGTCGTCGCCCTTGCCTTCGATGATGTCGGTCAGCAGCACCTCGCGGATGAAGCCGAACACCGATGGATCTGCGGCGCGGCTGCGTTTGCTTGCCACGCTTACCGCCCAGTCGACATAGCGGCGGTCCTCCTCATCGGCCCCGCTGGCGCTGACGTAAGTGCGGTAGACAGGGAAACAGGCGACTACCTCGCTCAATGCGTCGCGCAGGCTGTTCGATGTGAAATCGCGGGTATGGGGATCGAGCTTGGCAATACGGTTGAGTTGTTGGGCTAGAACATTGAGTTCACTGGCCAGAGCATTGCGCATGATAAGTTTCTTACAGTTGTAGGCCTGTTCCTCCAAGTCGAGACTTTCACCGGTAAACGCTTGGTAGATGCGTTTCATTCCACCATCGGCTTGAGGGTCGACGAACAAGCCATTGACCAGGTTTGCAAAGTCGTAACCGGTAGTGCCGTATACCGCCCAAGATTGGCGTAAATGTTCGTAGCCTGCGAGGATCTTCTCCACCAACAGGTAGAGTGGCTTGATCGTTTCCGATTGGTCTCTGTTGGCAAGCGTAGCCTGTGTTTCTTGGATCGCCACCGTTAAAGGTGCCGCAACGCTTGCCTGAAGACGTTGGAAATAACGGGCCGGGTCGTAGAGACCATCCGGGTGGTCGATACGCAATCCCTGAACCTTTCCCTTTTTGATCAGCTCCAAGGTTAACCTGTGAGTGGCCTCGAATACGTCGGGATTCTCTGCGCGCAGACCTGCCAGTTCGTTGATGTCGAAGAAACGCCGGTAGTTGATTTCGTCCGAGGCTACCCGCCAGTAAGTCAGCCTCCAGGCTTGGTTCTCCAACAGCTCATGGAGTAGCTCGAAATGAGCACTATCGTTGTAGGTCGCTAAGTTTTCCTCCAGGAAGCGGGCGATGTCGGCGTCTTGGTTGAGCCGGGCCAAGGCACTCTTGTGTACCTCTTTGTCTCGGGCACGTTCAGCCAAATGCTCGGGGTCGGTTTCCAAGCGTCGGGGCAGGTTGCCGAATGCGGTAATCAGGCTCTGAAATTCTATCAGCTGCGGTGCATCGGCTCCCAGCCGCTCCTCAAGCCGTGATATATTGTAACCAAGTATGCGAGGATATTCAGTGGGATCGATAGGCAGCAGATGTTCGAAGTAACGGATATTGAAGGCGCCCGCATCGTTATCGAAGTGTAGCTTCAGCTCGCCTCGTTCCAACACGCTGCCATAGTGGTCGCCCAATACCGGCACCAGCAGTTTGCCCGGTAACGGCTCTCCTTGCGGGGTCCAGTCGATGTCGAAATCCTGAGCATGGAGAGAGGCCGGTCCGTTTTCCAGTACGTCCAGCCACCAGGCGTTGTCGCTACCCATCACCCCCATGTGATTGGGAACCATATCCATGATTAGCCCCATATCCTGTTCTTGCAGGGTGGCGGTGAAGCGATCGAAACCGGATTCGCCGCCCAACTCCTCGCTTAATGCACTATGGTTGATGATGTCGTAGCCATGCAGACTCCCTGGGCGTGCCTGTAGGCAGGGCGAGACATAACAATGGGTTATTCCAAGTTGATTGAGATAGGGGAGGATCTCCTTGGCGTGGTCGAAGGTGAAGCCATGATGCAGTTGCAGCCGGTAGGTGGCGCAAGGGATATTCACACGTATTGCCGTTTGGGTGGGAGGGCCGGGCGTTGGCGGCCTGACATGACAGGGCCGTTCAACATTCAACGCATTGGTCAGTGACTTGATCCGCGGGTCGCTGCTCCACAGTTCCAGATCGAGACTTAGTTTATAGCGCCAGTTAGGATATTGGGCGTTGGTTCCCGGCAAGTTAACCTGTTCCGTATGGCCGAGAATATCCTCCAGTTGTACCAGCATCACCCTGGAGGGGGTTCGGGCTAAAAAGGTGTGGATGGCTTCATTAAGCTTGGTCGTCATCTCTGGGGTGGCCACTGGTTGGACGCTCATCCCGTCCGGTAACACACCTTCGCGTTCCAGGGCCATCAGCAATCTGGCACGATCCTCGGCACGCTCGATTACCTGCCGTTCACGCGACTTACGGTTAGGAAAAAGTGCTAACTGCTCACGCAGTTCCAGGTCCCGCCCCAGCCAATAACCCGCCAATGTCGGCAGGTCGTGGGTGGAGGCAGCCACTACGGCCTGCCGCTCAAATTCGGCGGGGGGCTTGAAGCCACCCTGTGTAACTTTTTCGAAATATAACAACCGATAGGAAAGCACTCCCAGTGTATACAGCGCATCGCGAACCTCCTTGGGCACTGTACCCAGGTCCTCGCCGATCACCAGGCAGCGGTTGCGATGGCTTTCAAGTGCCAATATCCCGAGAAGGTCCTGGAAGGGATAGGCGACATAGCTACCCATTACGCAAGCCTGGCTTGGCGTAACCCAGAACAGGCGCATCAGGGACATCACATGGTCGATGCGCAGCGCCCCGGCATTACGCATGTTGCGGCGTAGTGTTTCGATAAATGGGGCATAGGCTTGTTCATGTAAGTGATCCGGGCGCCAGGGCGGCAATCCCCAATCCTGACCCTTGAGATTGAAATCGTCTGGTGGTGAGCCGATATGCGCGCCCAGGGCATAAAGCGTTTGATCGCTCCATACCTCTGAGCCGCCGATGTCAACGCCGACGGCGAGATCGAGATACAATCCTACGCCCAGGCCAAGTTCGAATGAGCGCCTGCCTGCCGCCTCGAGCTGTAGGTGGGCCTGCCACTGGAGATAGGCACAGAATTCCAAACGTTGCGCCTGTTCGCAGGCAAAGGTCGCCACCGCTCCCGAGTGAGGATCGCGGTACTCCTCGGGCCAGGTGGGCCAACCCCACAACGTTGAATCCTGTTCATACAACCATCCCTGAAGTGCCTCGTACAAGGTGTGTAGATGGAGCAGTTTGCCCTGTTCGGACTGGAAGTTGCGGAATGCTTGCGCCCGATCGCTGTCCCTATTCAGATGGTGTTGGCGAAAATGGTGGTAGAGTGCTGTTGAGATCTCCAGTTTGGCCTTGGCAACCTCTTTATAATCCACCTGTTCACTGGCCCGCAGGGCCCGTAGTCGCGCCTGGAAGGCTTTGTCCGCGACCCGTTTTTGCGCCGCTTCACACTCCGGGAAATCCTCCATGGCCTCCACATCCAGATAGAGGATGTTGATAAACAGGCGGCTGGAGGGATTGTAGGGGGAGGCGTGGTTCGGGTCATGGGAGTAGAGGGCGTGTAGCGGATTCAGTCCCACCAGGGCAGCCCCGGCAGAGGCGGCGAATTCCAGCACATGCAGTAGGTCGGTAAAGTCGCCGATGCCCCAATTGCGGGCCGATCTCAACGTATAGAGTTGGATAGTCGGGCCCCATACTCGCCCGTCGTCCTCAATGGCTTGCGGCTGATAGCAGGTGCGTGGTGCAACGATGAGTGACATAGAAGCCATCGGATGGTCCGGCTGCTCAAGATTGTACAGTTCGAGTCGGTGATAACCCCGGTTCGGAATCGCAGGTATTCTTAGCCACCAGCGGCGCCATTGGATGTTATCGATCATCCGCTTGGCGGTTGATTTTAGGTCAACGGGCCGAAACTCATCGGTTTGGTTTCCCCCATTTTCTTGCTCTAACACCCAACGGAATCTGGATGTTTTCCGCTCCATGGGCAGGTTGATAGGGATGGCGAGGGTAGCCGTGTCCTCCCAAACCACCTGAACAGGCGGAATATATCTTCGCCATTCGGTATTTTCTAAATACTTCAATGCTTGGCGCGCAGTACGATCGTTATCAGCCTGTATGCCAATGGCAGCGAGTAGAGCCCTGCGGGTCTGTTCGGAGACGAGATGGCGTTTTCCCCAGATATCCCGATAGTCGAGTGATATCCCATAACGCTTGCAGAGTTGATTGATGGGGGGCTGACTGCTCACGGTGGTGCCTCGATAAGGAACCAGATAACCGACCAGGGGGGCAGTGCTTTGGGCGGCAGCCAATCCTCCGGTTCGCGTGGATGGTGATAGAGGGGGGCGGTAGCGGGAAGAACAAGGTTGTCGATCTGTAAGGATTCATTACTCAAGTTGGCCAGCAGGCTCAAACAGGAGCCATCGCTCAGTCGCCACTGCACCTGTAATCCCTGTTGCTCCAGTAACTCGAATTCACCGCCGCTATGCATACCATGAAGACGTGGGATGATATGGGCATGGCGCAGTCGCAGCAGCGACCGGTAGAAGCCTAGCCATTCCTGATTGAGGGGGTCTGGCAGATGTTCCCAGTCCAGTATGCTGCGTTTGAAGGTTGCAAGGGCATTTGGGTCGGGGATCGTCTGACGTATCTCTGGATCGGCAAAGTGTGAAAAGTAGGCAAATTCGCGACGTCTGCCTTTGGTCACTGCTTCGGCCAGCTCGCTATCGAAATCGCAGAAGAACTGGAAGGGGACACGGCTGGCGAACTCCTCGCCCATGAACAGCAGTGGCGGCGACGGCGCGATCAAGAGTATGGCCAGGGCTGCGCGCAAAGGGGTTGGGGCGACCAGGGTGCTCAGGCGCTCGCCAAAGGCGCGATTGCCCACCTGGTCGTGGTTTTGTATAAAGGAGATGAAGGCGGTGGACGGCAGACTGCCGCTGGGTTCGCCGCGCGCGGCTCCCTGGCGAAACCGCGAGCGCTCGCCCTGGAAGGCGAAGCCCTCCGCCAGACAGCGTCCAAGGTGCTGGATGGGATGATCGCCATAGTCAATGTAATAGCCGTCGCGCTCGCCGGTGAGCAGTACATGCAGACTGTGATGGATGTCGTCGTTCCACTGGGCGACATAGTGTCGCGGTTGGCCCTGTTCATCACGGGTCAGGTAGTGGACGGCGTTGTGGTCGTTTTCAAGCACCAGGTGGAGATGGCGGTCGCGGCCGGGTCCCTCCCGCACCGCCACGGCCAGTTCCTCGAGGATATTGGGTGAGCTGTCGTCGAGGATGGCGTCTACTGCGTCGAGGCGCAGCCCGTCCAGGTGGTACTCCTGCAGCCAGTAGAGAGCGTTGTGGACGAAAAAACGGCGCACTGTCGAACTGCCCGGTCCGTCAAAGTTGATGGCCGCCCCCCAAGGGGTGTGGTGGCGCTCAGTGAAGA
Organism: Candidatus Thiodiazotropha sp.; assembly: GCA_050119385.1. GTDB lineage: Bacteria > Pseudomonadota > Gammaproteobacteria > Chromatiales > Chromatiaceae > Thiodiazotropha. The sequence continues at coordinate 9,003 of JASFJX010000015.1, forward strand.
ACTGGGGCGCATAAGCGTGCAGGTAGTTGCCCTCAGGCCCAAAGTGGTTGTAGACCACGTCGAGAAAGACCATCAGTCCCTTTTGGTGTGCGGTCTCGATCAGCGCCTTGAGTTCATCGGGGCTTCCATAGCGACTGTCGGGAGCAAACAGCAGGGCGCCGTCGTAGCCCCAGTCGCGTGCGCCGGGGAAGTCTGCCAGCGGCATCAGTTCGATGGCCGTGACGCCGAGTTCGACCAGGTGATCGAGCTGCGCCATCACCCCCCTGTAGTCTCCCGTGTCGCTGAAAGCGCCGACGTGCAGTTCGTAGATGACCGCTTCTTCCCAGGGGCGGCCCCGCCAGTCGGCGTCGTCCCATTCGAAATGACAGGGGTCGACCACTTGGCTGGGACCGTGAATATCCCCGGGCTGGAATCGAGAGGCAGGGTCGGGCACACGCAGTCCGCCGTCGATACGGTAGTGGTAGCAGCTGCCCGCCTTCGTCCGGTCGGTGACGAGGCGGAACCATCCGTCCTCCTGCGGGGTCATCGGTAACAGTGTCTCATTATCTCCTTGTTCCAGAGAGAGTTCCACACGGCGCGCAGCGGGCGCCCAGAGCGCGAAGCGTACGGTGCCGTCCTGTCGGATTTCAGCGCCGAATGGCATGGCATGCGACCTTTTCAAGGCGTCATTCTCCAACCTCAGGTAGGGGTGATTGTAGTAATTCCAGAAGTCCCGCCAGCGGTATCCCCACCCAGTCGGGGCGGTGGCTTAGCTCGTAACGCAGTTCATAGAGGGCCTTTTCCATGAGGAACAGGCCGATCAGCTGGCGGGCTTGAGTGGGATCGTCGGGCCAGGAGGGGCAGCTGGCAATGCCTTGCCGGTAACCTGATAGGAAGGCCTTAGTAGAGAGGTGGATCCACTCACGCAGGTAGGGCATCAGCTGCTTTCTGTCCTCAGGGCGCTCCTCGGTGCAGTGGCCGAGGGCTACCGCGGCGGCATAGTCAAAGGAGCGCAGCATGCCCGCTACGTCACGCAGCGGTGAGTGCTTGACACGGCGCTCTTCGAGTGGGCGGGCCGGCTCACCCTCGAAATCGAAGATGACGAAGTCGTTTACGGTCAGCAACACCTGTCCCAGGTGGTAGTCACCGTGATAGCGGGTCTTCACCGCCTTGATCTGTATCGGAGTAAGGTCGTCGATGCGTTGCAGCAGCATATCCCGGGCCTGCTGCAGTTGCTCGATGGATGCGCCATGGTGCTCCTCGAGGAGTTGGCGCTGCGTGGCCAGCAGCGTCAAGGTCTGATCGAGATCGATTCGCACACGATCCCTCCAGATTTGCAGGTCCTCAGTCTGAATAGGCTCGGGATCAAAGGCGGGGTCGCCGCTGACCGTGGCCAGGGCCTGGTGTAACTCGCCGGTGCGAAGACCCAGGGTATGGATCATCCACTTATAATCAGCATAACGCTCATCCGGCGTCGCCGGTATCGACTGGGGCTTGGTCAGGTAGTCGTCGAAAAAGCGTTCAAGGTAGTCGACGCTGAAGGTCCAGCCGTCGCCCTGATTGTCCACATGACCTAATAGAAGGGCAACGCTGGTCACCTGGCCGTCACTGGCGTGAAATTCAATTGTGCCGGCCAGCGGAGGGATATGGGGGAAGGGAGCGACCTCAGTCAGGAAACGTGTCATTTCCAGTTCCGGATTGAGGCCTCGGCGAATCTGTCGGTAGAGCTTCAGGAATAGGCGTTGGCCAAGAATGGTGGCGCTGTTGCTGCCTTCATCGCTCGGCCTTGCGATGCCCTGGAGAGGTGCCTCTGCCATCAGGCGGGTATAGGCGGCAGTGGAACTGAAGCGGAGTAATCCATCGCCAAAGGGCAGTTCCAACTGATCGCCCATGGCTTTGATCAGGTTGTATAGGAAGGCTTCGTCGCTCATGGCGTCGTAAAGGATGCCCATTCTCGCCTGTTGGCGCACTTTGGCAAGAGTGACAGGCAAAAGCGGCCGGATGTGGTCTTCATCGAGTTCGCCCCAGGCGATGGCCAGGGGCAGGGCGTAGCTTTGCCGCAGTCCTGATGCAAAACGGATTTCAATCCACATCAACAGCCAGTGTTCTTTATCCACCGACCAGGCGCTGTGTTCCAGGATCGCCACGCTCTCCAGCTGCTCCGCCTTGGCGGCGAACCAGCGCCGGCTGGGTAGGTAGCGGGGTAGGATCTCCTGTTCCATTTGGTCGAGGAGTAGTTTTGCCCTCGGCTTGCGCTGCGGTTCCACCAGCCTGGGGAAGAAGCTGCACCATGCCTCGAACAAGACCAGCATGGGCAGTTCCAGGGGAGGCAGGCCTTCGGTGTGCCATGCAGGCACCTCACTCTCGGTTGCCAGCCGGAACCAGTAGAAGCCATGTCCAGGAAGGGTTAACAGATAAGGAAGTTCACCCACAGGTGGGAAGGGGGTACGGCCCAGCATCTCGATGGGCACCCTGCCATTGAAAAGGCTCAGGTCGAGTTCAACCGGCTGTGCGGAGCGTGCGAGGTTGGCCACACAGAGGATCGACTCCCCTGCATATTCGCGGATGTAGGCAAGGATCTTGCGGTTGCCCGGGGAGAGGAGTGACAAGGTGCCGCGTCCGAAAGCGGGATGCGCCTTGCGCACCGCGATCAGGCGCTTCATCCAGTTGAGCAACGAGGCCGGTTCACGTTCCTGGGTTTCGACATTCAATGCCTCATAGCCGTAGATCGGGTCCATGATAGGGGGCAGATAGAGGTACTGTGGATCAACCTTGGAGAAACCACCGTTACGATCGGGCGTCCACTGCATGGGTGTGCGTACTCCGTTGCGGTCGCCGAGGAAGAAATTGTCCCCCATGCCAATCTCGTCGCCATAGTAGATGATGGGCGAACCCGGCATGGACATGAGCAGGCTGTTCATCAGTTTGATTTTGTCGGGTTCGTTATCCATGAGAGGCGCCAGCCGCCGGCGAATACCCACATTGAGGCGCATGCGGGGATCCGCCGCGTAGCGCTGGTACATATAGTCGCGCTCTCGGTCGGTGACCATTTCCAGGGTGAGCTCGTCATGGTTGCGCAGGAATACCGCCCACTGGCAGGTCTCGGGTATTGTAGGGGTCTGCTGCATGATCTCCACGATGGGATAACGGTCTTCCTGGGCCACTGCCATGTACATACGCGGCATCAATGGGAAGTGGTAGGCCATGTGGCACTCGTCGCCTTGGCCGAAGTATTCCTGAGCATCTTCCGGCCACTGGTTGGCTTCGGCCAGGAAGACGCGATTGCGGTAGTGGTTGTCCACCACCGCCCTCATTTGCTTGAGCACGGCGTGGCTCTCGGGCAGGTTTTCGTTATTGGTACCCTCGCGTACACAGAGGTATGGAATGGCATCTAGGCGCAGACCGTCCACTTCCATGTCGAACCAAAACCGCATGACCCGGATTACAGCCTGCACCACCTCCGGGTTGTTGTGGTTGAGATCCGGCTGATGGTGGAAAAAGCGGTGCCAGTAGTATGCCTGGGCGGCGTCGTCCCAAGTCCAGTTGGAGGTCTCGCTGTCGGTGAAGATGATCCGTGTCTCGGGAAATTTACGATTGGTTTGGCTCCAAACGTAGAAATTGCGCTTACGGCTGCCTTCCGGCGCATGGCGCGCGGCTTGGAACCAGGGGTGTTGGTCCGAGGTGTGGTTGATGACCAATTCAGTGATTACACGCAGTCCACGCTGGTGTGCCTCGCGCATGAAGGCCCGGAACTCTTTGCGGCTGCCGTAGTCTGGGTGGATGTTGTGGTAGTCGGAGATGTCGTAGCCATCGTCGCGCTGGGGCGAGGGGTAGAATGGCAGCAGCCAAAGGGTGTTGACGCCCAGATCCTTTATGTAGTCGAGTTTTTCCTTCAGCCCCGGGAAATCGCCGATACCGTCATCGTTGCCGTCCTTGAAGGCCTTGACATGTAACTCATAGATAATGGCGTCTTTATACCAAAGGGGGTTATTGTTGGTGTCGACGCTCTGTGAAGCCATGCGCCACTCCTTACAATATTGTTTGGCGACCTGCTAAATTGATGTTAAATCGACAAGTCTTACTACGACACGCTGTTAATGCCTCCCTCTCCTCATTAGCAATTGTAGATGAAATCTCTTCTGCTTAGCATGGTCTATAAGGTCTTTGATTGTCTGATGTTGAGTGGTTATCAATTCAACCCTTGGGTAGTGGTATGAGTGATGAGAATCTGAATATTATCTACGCACAATGATAAGGTTTGGCAGGGTAACGGTCGTTTTAGCTGGGTAAAGGTGAGACACTATGCCGTAGGGAGGCTATGATCAATGCCTTTCCCATGCTGCGGATTACTCTGAATTTGAGCAGAGGTTCTTTAGGATCAACGAAATAAAGCGCATAGTTTGTGATTTATCCCATACAGTGAAGAGTTAGAAGAGTTAAAAGCGTTATGGAAACTGAATCGATGGTGACTCAGGGCACTTTGTACATCGTCTCCGCTCCCTCCGGTGCGGGTAAGACAAGCCTGTTGAAGGCGTTGCACGAACGAGATGGTGATTTGCATGTCTGCGTTTCTCATACCACCAGGGCAATGCGTCCGGGCGAGCAGGATGGTGTCGACTACCACTTTCTCTCCCAGGAAACGTTTATACAGATGGTGGGTGAAGGCGGGTTTTTAGAACATGCCCAGGTTTTCGGTAACTATTATGGTACCTCTGAAGCGGCGGTGAAAACCGAGTTGCAGGCGGGACATGATACCGTGTTGGAGATCGACTGGCAGGGCGCCAGACAGGTGCGTAAACGCTTCCCGGAAGCGGTTTCGATCTTTATTTTCCCCCCTGACCAACAGGCCCTGCGTGACCGTCTGGATGCCAGGGGGCAGGATAGTGAAGAGACCATTCAGCAGCGTATGAACCAGGCTGTGGAAGAGATGTCCCACTATGCAGAGTTCGACTACCTGGTGATCAATGATGACTTCGATACCGCGCTTGCCCAACTCGCCGCTATCGTGACCGCTCATCGGCAGTGTATCGCCATACAAGCGGCGCTCCATAGCGATAGGATTCGAGAGCTGCTGCGGCGCGTATAAGGATTACTCAATTTTTTTGTTCTAGAAGTGATGGCAAAACAACATATCCGCAATCGATCTAAGGTTTTTATACCGGTCACCGCTTGGCCAGGGTTCACTAAGGCTTTACTATAGCGACCCCCAATTGATGCTGGATTCGATATGGCCGGTAAACTCTATATCAAGACCTTTGGCTGCCAGATGAACGAGTATGATTCATCGCGCATGGCGGATGGTTTACGCGTGGCCGAAGGCCTGGAACTGACCGATGATGCTGAACAGGCCGACGTGCTGCTGTTGAACACTTGTTCAATTCGCGAAAAGGCCCAGGAGAAGGTCTTCTCTCAACTTGGGCGCTGGCGTCCTTGGAAAGAGAAGAATCCCTCCTTGATCATCGGTGTCGGCGGTTGTGTGGCGAGTCAGGAGGGTGAGGCGATACGCCAAAGGGCACCCTATGTGGATATCGTTTTCGGGCCCCAGACCCTGCACCGGCTACCCGAGATGATTCGCCAGGCCCGCAGTGAACGGATGCCGGTGGTGGATGTCACCTTTCCTGAAATCGAGAAGTTCGATCGCCTGCCGGCGCCCCGCGCCGAAGGGCCTACCGCCTATGTGTCGGTGATGGAGGGATGTTCCAAATATTGCACCTATTGCGTGGTTCCCTTTACCCGTGGCGAGGAGATCAGCCGCCCCTTCGATGACGTCATCGCCGAGGTGGTCGGGTTGGCGGCCCAAGGGGTGCGCGAGATCAATCTACTGGGGCAGAATGTGAATGCCTATCGGGGCGAAATGGCGGATGGCGAGGAAGCCGACCTGGCCTTGCTGATCGAGTATGTGGCGGCGGTTGAGGGGATCGATCGTGTTCGTTTCACTACATCCCATCCGGTAGAGTTCTCTGACTCGCTGATCGATGTCTATGGCCAGGTGCCGGAACTTGTCAGCTTTCTCCACCTGCCGGTACAGTCGGGTTCCGACCGGGTATTGGCAATGATGAAGCGGGGCCATATGGCCATAGAGTATAAGGCCAAAATCCGCCGTCTGCGGGAAGTGCGTCCCGATATCACGATCTCTTCCGACTTCATCGTCGGTTTCCCCGGTGAGACAGAAGCCGATTTCGAGGCCACTATGCAGTTGATAGAAGCGGTTGGCTTTGACCATTCCTACAGCTTTATCTATAGTCGTCGCCCCGGCACCCCGGCCGCCGAACTGCCGGACGATGTGCCGTTGGCGGAGAAACAGCAGCGCTTGGAGCGCCTACAGCAGTTGATCAACACCCAGGCCCAGCGCATCAGTCGCCAGATGGTGGGTACGATACAGCGCATTCTGGTTGAACGGCCGGCGAAGAAGGATCCGGCACAGTTGGCCGGACGCAGCGAAAATAACCGGGTGGTGAATTTCGCCGGCCCGATGGAATTGATCGGTCAATTTGTCGAGGTGCGCATCACCGAGGCGCTACCAAATTCCTTGAGAGGAGAGTGGTTGCAACCGGCTAACGATAAAGCAGCAAACGCTTAGGATTTACCATTGGCTGAACATCCCGACTCCCTGGATCTGTACCTTGAACCTGTCGACAACGAAAGGCTGGCCAACCTCTGTGGGCAGCTCGATGACCACCTGCGCCACATCGAAGGCCGCCTGGGGATCGAGATCAA
>JASFJX010000016.1:0-15470 GCA_050119385.1 Candidatus Thiodiazotropha sp.
GATGCCGGGTTATTGGTACATCAACAGGGTTATCGTCTGCTAAGTGCCGGTGTTATGGATATGTTCCCACATACGGCTCATGTGGAATCCATTGCCCTATTCGAGAAATCATAATTTTGTTACAGGTTGATCTGCAGGTAAATAATAAATGGCTTTAGAAATCGAACGTAAATATCTGGTAGTAAATGATAAATGGCAAGATAACGTTATCAAGAAGTCGGTTATGAAACAGGGTTATCTTGCCGCTGTTGCGAATGCAACCGTGCGTGTCAGGGTGTCGGGTTCGGAGGCCAGATTGACCATCAAAGGCAGAAGCAAGGGTATCAGCAGAAGTGAGTATGAGTATCCCATTCCATTGCAGGATGCAGAAGAGATATTGAATAACCATATTGCGGGGGCATTGATTGAAAAGGTGCGTTATAAGGTCAAATGCGGTGATCATGTTTGGGATCTTGATGTCTTTGCCGGTGCCAACAAAGGCCTGATTATGGCCGAGGTGGAACTGAGTTCAGAGGAAGAGGGATTTCAGATGCCGCAATGGGCCGGTGAAGAGGTCTCTTCGGATCGACGTTACTACAATGCAAGTCTTGCCTCCCATCCCTATTGTGACTGGTAGAGGTTCGTATAGATGGGGCGGCGTCAGCTAAGATTCCTGCTATTCGCCTCGCTCTTCATCAACGCCTGCAGCTCAACCTATATTGATGATTCTATTCGTATGGGTCTTGCATCGGCACCCATCAATCTCGATCCCCGCTATGCCACCGATGCCACATCAGAACGCATCAACAGGCTGCTCTATCAACGCCTGGTGGGATTCGATGAGCAGAGTATGCCTGCCCCGGATATCGCTGACTGGGAGCGCTTGTCACCGCAGCATTATCGCCTTCGACTGAATGCCAGGGCCGGTCGTTTCACCCATGGACGCAGATTGGCCGCGGATGATGTCATCGCGACCTATCGGCATGTGCTGGATGTTAACAATGCATCGCCGAAACGATCAGGACTCATAATGATAGAACGCCTGGTCAAGGTGGATGAATCGACCATTGATTTCAAGCTCTCACGCCCAGATCCCCTGTTTCCCGCCTACCTGACCCTGGAGATTCTGCCCGCTGATTTAATCGCCAAGGATCACGACTTCGCACACTTTCCCGTTGGCAGCGGTGCCTTCTCCTTTAGTGCCTGGCCGGTGACAGGAAGGCTCCGGTTGGAGAGAAGAGGCGACAAGCAGAAGTTCGAATTTGTAGAGGTCAAAAATCCGACCGTAAGGGTGCTGAAGCTGCTCAGAGGTGAGATTGATATGCTGCAGAATGATATCTCGCCGGAATTGTTCGGATATCTGAAATCCCACCCCGGCATAGAAATAGCCCGACGCCATGGCAGTAACTTTACCTATATCGGTTTCAATCTGCAGGATCCCCATACCGGTGATCCCAGGGTGCGACAGGCAATCGCTCATGCCATCGATCGGCAGGCGATCATCGAATATGTCATGCAGGGTGCGGCACGCCAAGCCGAGGCCATCTTTCCGCCTGAGCATTGGGCCGGTGCATCATCTCTGACAACATATAATTACGATCCGCAGAAGGCTATCTCCCTATTGAATAATGCGGGTTATAGTCGCGCCAATCCGCTGCATTTGGTCTATAAGACCTCCAGCGATCCCTATCGGATCAGGCTGGCCACTGTGATCCAGAGTCAACTCAGGGCGGTGGGTATCGAGATTGAACTGCGCAGCTATGACTGGGGTACCTTTTTTGGTGATATTAAACGGGGAAACTTCCAGCTCTACAGCTTGAGCTGGGTCGGTATACGTACGCCGGATATCTTCAGGTATATTTTTGCCAGTGATTCACTGCCACCTTCTGGCGCCAACCGTGGACGATACGCCAGCGAGGTGGTTGACGACTTGCTGCAGCAGGTCGAGGCGGCTGATACCTTGGAGAGCCAGGCAGGGATCTATCATCAGATACAACAACAACTACACCGGGATCTGCCTTATCTACCGCTCTGGTACGAGGCACAGTTTTTTGCCTCGAATCCCAGGATCAGCGGCTATCAGTTGATGATGGATGGCAACTATGACGGACTTGGGCAGGTAAGGCTTCGCCAGCCTGAGGAGGTAAAAGATGGCCAAATTGCAGCTGCGCATTGAACTCTCTGAGCAACGTCTGATCTGCAGCGAGTCTGGCGGGATTGTGAAAACCTATCCTGTCTCTACAGCATTGAACGGTCCAGGTGAATTATGTGGCAGCGGGTGTACGCCACTGGGAAAGCACCGAATACGCCTGAAGATCGGAGAGGGTTGTGAGGAGAATACGGTGTTTGTTGCTCGTCGTCCGACCGGTGAACGTTTCAGCAGGCAACTGGCGGCGAGGGAGCCGCAGCGAGATTGGATACTGACCCGAATTCTATGGCTGAGCGGTATCGAAAGTGGGAAAAACAGAGGTGGGGATGTGGATACCTTGCGCAGATTCATCTATATCCACGGTACACCGGATGATCAGCCGATGGGAGAAGCCGCCTCCCATGGTTGTATCAGGATGCGTAACCGGGATCTGATCGACCTGTTCGACCGGGTTGACAATGGCACCCTGGTGGAGATTGTTGACTAGTGGGCGCATTTCTTCTCGCCCGCCTGCTGAGCGCACTGGTCGTTATCCTTGGGGTTGTCTGTCTGGTCTTCATGTTGATCCATCTGGTCCCGGGGGATCCTGTGGATGTCATGCTGGGCGAGTCTGCCATACCGGCAGATCGCCAGGCGTTGCGCAGCAGCCTGGGGCTGGATCGACCGATAGTGATCCAACTGGCTGACTATCTTAAAGGCGTATCAGTATTGGATTTGGGAAACTCCCTGCATGCCAGGCAACCCGTAACGGACCTGCTCGTCAGTCGCATACCCGCTACCTTGGAGCTGGCCTTCGCGGCGCTTGTCGTTACACTGTTGATCGCTATCCCACTGGGAATCATCGCTGCCGTGAAACGAGGGGGGATAGGTGATTGGGGTGCCATGGGTTTTTCCTTGCTAGGTCTCTCGATCCCCAATTTCTGGCTGGGTCCGATGCTCATACTCTGCTTTAGTTTATGGCTGGGGTGGACACCGGTTAGTGGTCGAGAGGGTATAAGCAGCCTGATTCTGCCTGCTGTGACCTTGGGTACGGCATTTGCGGCTATTACGGCGCGAATGGTGCGTAGCAGCCTGTTGGAGGTGCTGGGGGAGGATTTTATACGTACCGCCCGGGCAAAGGGATTGGATGAAACCAGGGTTATCTGGCGTCATGCCATGAGGAATGCATGGTTGCCGGTCATCACCTTGCTTGGCTTGCAACTCGGGGCCTTATTGGGTGGAGCCGTGGTCACCGAAGTGATATTCGACTGGCCAGGTATCGGTTCCCTGATGATCGAATCCATTCAGAAGCGGGATTATCCGGTTGTTCAGGGATCTGTCCTGTTCATCAGTCTGCTCTATGTGCTGGTCAACACACTGACCGATATCCTCTACGGTCTTATCGATCCTCGCATACGCAATGGAGGCGCCGGATGATCCGACGCTGGCTACCCTACCTGATAATCGGACTCTGGGGTGTCGCTGCTTTGGTTGGTCCCTGGTTCAATGAGACGGCCAATCTGATCGATCTTGAAAAGATACTCCAACCTCCCTCATTATCCGGCCTGCTGGGATACGATGATCTCGGACGACCTATACTCATACGCTTGGTTGCGGGTGCCCAGACCTCCTTTCTTGTGGCGGTTGGTGTAGTGGGGCTTTGCGCCATTGCAGGGACTGCAATCGGTCTGCTGGCAGGCTACCGGGGCGGTTGGGTCGATCTTTTGCTAGTGAGGGTGATAGATGTCTTTCTAGCCTTTCCCGGCATCTTATTGGCCATTGCCCTGGCTGGTGTGATGGGGCCCGGGATAGAGAACTTGATCATCGCGCTTTCGGTAGTGGGTTGGGTAGGTTATGCCCGGCTTGCCCGTGGTCAGGTGTTGTCCCTGAGGAATCGGGATCATGTCACCGCGGCTATCGCCTTGGGTAGCTCCCAGTGGACAATTCTCACACGACACCTGCTGCCTTTACTACTTGCCCCTTTGATTGTGGAGGCCACATTTGGCATCGCCGGGATGATTATCGCCGAAGCAGGGCTATCCTTTCTCGGTTTGGGGGTTCAAGCGCCCTATGCCTCCTGGGGAAGTATGATCCGCGATGGCGCCGGATATATGCTGATGGCACCACACATGGTGTTCGCGCCTGGTGTGACGATTATGTTGGTGGTGTTGTCGCTGAATCTGCTGGGTGATCGCCTGCGGGATTACCTGGATATACGAACCAGGCCAGGCTAGCGAACGAGAAATGTAGTAAAGAAAAGAGCCTCCAGTTCATTTTTTCCGCTCAGCTCCTGCATCAGTTCACCGAGTGTCGAGAGGGCTTTTTTGCGTAGTTCCTCTTTGCCGCCCGGTGTTTTGATATCCTTCCCATTCTGCTCGGACAGCAACAGCAGCAGGCTATGGCGGATAGCCGGGGCATGAAGATTGAGTTCCTCGAGAAAGGCTACGTCATGGGTCATCAGTTGGACATCACAGCGGATATATTTCCCTCCACTTGCCAGATTGGCGACCAGGGAAGGTTTCACCTGATAGTAGCTAATGACCGGTGCCGCCTCTTCGCCCCCTTCACCATTATCTTTCTCATCCTCTGCCAACAGCGGCGTGGCAATGGACATCAATAATGCAAGCAGTATGTTGAATGAACGCATCTTTTTTCCTACAGATTAAGTCGACGACCGGTTTCCTCTCAACCGATGTTTGCGGCATACTTCCCCAATTATTGAGTTTTCAGGGCTAGAATGAACAAACAGCGGATATGCCGATTAGTTATCTGTTTAAGAGTTATATTTCATCTAGGGTGAGTGAGTTAAAGTATATACCGCTTGCAGGAGTGTGTGCATGAGCCTGGGTCCGGTCATGTTGGATCTGGAGGGGACTTCCATCTCGACAGATGAACAACGACTATTGAGTCACCCTGCGGTTGGAGGCGTAATTCTCTTCACCCGCAATTTCGACTCCCTGGAGCAGTTGCGGGGGCTTTGCAGCCAGATCCACAACACAAGGACCCCCCATCTCCTCATTGCAGTTGACCATGAAGGTGGACGTGTACAGCGCTTCAGGGAGGGGTTTACCCCCCTTCCACCAGCTGCCTGGTATGGTGATCAATACCAGAAAAATGCTGCACAGGGGCTTGAGCTGGCGCAATTGGGTGGCTGGTTGATGGCCTCCGAGTTGCGCGCCAGTGGAGTGGATTTCAGTTTCGCTCCGGTACTCGATATTGGATTTGGTATCAGTGAGGTGATCGGTGATCGAGCGTTTTCTGCGCAACCCGATATAGTTACCCGTCTGGCCCAGGCATGGATGCAGGGCGCACATCAAGCGGGCATGGCTGTCGTGGGCAAGCACTTTCCCGGTCATGGTGGCGTCAAGGCCGATTCTCACCTGGCGCTGCCGGTTGATAAACGTCGTTTCGAAGATCTGGAAATTGAGGATCTACGCCCCTTTGAAGCCATGATCCAGGCCGGTATGGAAGCGATCATGCCGGCGCATGTGATCTATAGCCATATCGATAAGGAGTTGGCGGGATTTTCACCATTCTGGCTGAAGAATGTACTGCGCCAGCAACTAGGTTTTCAGGGTGTGATCTTCAGCGATGATCTCAACATGGCGGCGGCCAAAGAGGCGGGTGGTTATGGTGATCGCGCTACAGCCGCGCTGTCGGCGGGGTGCGATATGGTGCTGGTGTGCAACAATCGACCTGCTGCCATCGAAGTATTGGATCACTTGAAAGATTTTAATGATCCCGCCGCCCATGTGCGGCTGGTGAGAATGCATGGTCGAAAAGAGAAGACCCTACAGCAGCTCCATCTGGATCCCCAATGGAGGAGTGCGGTTAACCGTTTATCAGTGGTGCCGGAAGAGGTTGACCTCGATCTAGGCCTAGAATAGATGAATAAATAATCACCGGATAGGGTGAGTTGAGCAACAAACTGGAAAGAGAACTACAATGACAATCACGCCGCTACAGGCAGCCGATGTATTGGCTTCCGCCGATCAGATCTACACACAGGTAGAGATTGAGCGGGAGCTCGATCGCTTGGCTATGGAGATAACAGGAAAACTATCGAGTAAAGACCCATTGGTACTGTGTGTCTTGAACGGAGCCCTGATTCCCACTGGCCATCTATTAACACGCCTCAATTTTCCTTTGCGGCATGACTATATTCACGCCACAAGATACAGGGGGGAGACCCGCGGCACCGAATTAGAGTGGTTAGGCAGGCCCAGCACGAGTCTGGAAGGTGAAACGATCTTGATTGTGGATGATATATTGGATGAGGGGGTTACGCTTTCTGCTATAGTTGAGGCTTGTCATAAAGCACAGGCAAAAAAGGTGTATAGTTTGGTACTAATCGAGAAGTTTCATAATCGCGGGGTTGGGTTTACGGCTGATTTCGTCGGGCTGACAGTTGAAGATCGATACGTTTTTGGATTTGGTATGGACTATATGGGATACCACAGGAATCTGCCTGGTATTTATGCTGTTGCCAAGGATTAGTATTTACCCTAATGTGCTATGTTTTAGCTAGAGGGTAATCCCGGGTGTTAATTATAATAAATAATCTTGTAGAATTTGGTATATAACGTCACGCTAGAATAAGTGACACAAGCTCAAGGAATGTATAGAACCTGACAAAGATCGGGCTATGCATTACTGTTTTTCGGCGTTACTTGTACCTGTGAAGCTGTACAGGGGGCTACAGAGCACAAAGGAGAATGGAAAGTGATAACAATTGAAAACCTGAAAGTCAGTCATAATGATATACAGGATATTATCAACGATCTCAGGGCTATGATGACCAAGGAGCAGTTGAGCATTCGTCCCAATGCGATGACAACGCATAGGATGATCTGCGATCTTGCCGAAAAGGTGAAACAACACATGTCAGAACAGGATAGAGGCATCTATCCAGATCTTCTGACCCATCAAGATCCAAAGCTTAAATCGATGGCTTGGGGATTCTTGAATGGTCAGAAACCGATGAGGAAGCAGTTTGAGCAGTACCACAATCGCTGGTTGAAGAACTGCGACTTCGATTTTACTGACGAGTTCATTGCCGATACTTTTGAGATCTTTGACATGATCGAAGACCGTATACAGCGCGAAGAGACAATCCTGATACCAACATTAGAAAAGTCAGGGGTTTTTGCCCAGGCAATATAATTTATCAGGATACGAGGAGGAGATTGCAAGGGGGGTGAGAATGCCACCCCTTTTTTTTGCCTCCCTGACATGATTTATATTTCGCATAGCATCCTTGATAAAGAAGCACTAAGATACCTCCCTCAAACATGATTTATATTCATTAACACTAATCCCCCTGGAGGTTAATAGTGGGCGTTCTTGTAGGCCGTGAGGCACCAGATTTTTCCGCAGCTGCAGTGCTTGGTGATGGCACTATTGTCGATGAGTTTGATTTCAAGCAGCAGATAAAGGGCAAATATGCCGTTCTTTTCTTCTATCCCCTTGATTTTACGTTTGTCTGTCCTTCCGAATTAATCGCTTTTGATCATCGTCTCGACGAGTTTAAGAAGCGCAATGTGGAAGTCGTCGGTTGCTCCATTGATTCTCATTACACCCACAATGCATGGCGCAATACGCCAGTGAATGAAGGAGGCATCGGGCCTGTGGGCTATCCACTTGTTGCCGATCTGAATCATGCTATTTGCAAGGCCTATGACGTTGAAACCCCGGATGGTAATGTGGCCTATCGCGGCTCCTTTCTAATCGATAAAGAGGGCATCGTACGCCATCAGGTGGTCAATGATCTGCCGCTTGGGCGCAATATAGATGAGATGCTGCGAATGATTGACGCGCTTCAGTTCAACGAAGCCCACGGCGAGGTGTGTCCCGCTGGTTGGAAGGAGGGTGATGACGGCATGAAGGGAACCCCCGAAGGTGTTGCGAACTACCTGGCGGGGCATGCGGAAGGTTTGTAAGTAATGACGAAGCTAGGCATCATTGGTGGAACCGGCCTGGATCAGATTCCCGACCTAGAGATCACTCATCGTGAAGTCTCACATACGCCATTCGGTGAACCCTCTGCTGCCTTGACTCATGGCAACATCTCCGGACACGAGGTTGTGTTTCTACCTCGTCATGGAGCCTCCCACATGATTCCTCCCCATCTTGTCAACTATAGGGCAAACCTGTGGGCTTTAAAGCATGTAGGGATCCAGACAATACTCGGCGTTGCCGCCGTAGGGGGTATTGGTTCGGAGATGGGGCCTGGACGCATTGTCATACCCGATCAAATCATCGACTATACCTATGGCCGGGAACATACGATTTTCGACAATGATCTGAGTCATGTGAGCCATATCGACTTTACAACACCCTACTGTGAGGGGTTGCGTCAGGATCTTATTGAGGCAGGACGGCTCAGTGGCGTCAATCCAGTAACCGGTGGGACCTATGGCGCGACTCAGGGACCAAGACTGGAGACAGCGGCCGAAATCATGCGTATGGAAAGAGACGGATGCGATTTGGTTGGCATGACTGGGATGCCGGAAGCCGCCTTGGCCAGAGAATTCAATCTCTGTTATGCCTCCTGTGCCGTTGTTTCCAATTGGGCGGCAGGGAAATCGGCAGATTCGATCAGCATGAGTGATATCGAAAAAAATCTAATTCATGGCATGGAACTCGTGAAATCCCTACTTGTGGAGTTACTCCGTTTACGCGACTAGCCCGAATGATGGCCTTAATCGATAGAGTGCTGTTATATAACATACAATTAAAATATTATTTAATGCATTTTTTCTAATACCTTATCCCAAGCTGACGGCTATACCGAGGTGTTAAGTTGAGTTGTCGACTGAGCCCTGGTTCGGGGAACAGATCAGGATTCCCAGGTATAGGGTCAATTTTGAGACACTGTCTTGGATTAGGTTACAATATTATTGATTGAGACTTTTGCCTGCCAAAGGGGAATTATCATGGCTGACGAGACAAGCAGTAGCGAAGAAAAACCAGACATGGATTCGGTAACTGAGACAACGACAGTCAAAAAGAAGGTTGCCAAGAAGAAGAGTGCAAAGAAGAAAGTTGCTAAGAAAAAAGCAACAGCGAAGAAAAAAGTCGCCGCGAAAAAGAAGGTTGCAGCAAAATCAGCTTCAAGTGAGACGCCCCCTGAGACGCCGCCCAGTAGCACCAAGAGCACGGATGAGACGTCTCAGCCCGCTCCTTCAACAGCCAAGGCAGAAGCCAAATCTGCAACGCCAACCACCGTTGCCACCGCCAGCGCAGCAGCAGCCAAGCCTAGTGCATCGGCGGGCAGCAAACCAACCAGGTCAAATACCACAGTTCAGATTGAACTGAAGAAAGATACCACACCGGAGGATATATCGATGACAACTGATTCAAAGAGTGCAAGTGGCTTTTGGTTAAAAGTCACCTTCTGGCTCGTCATCATTATATTAGGATTTATGTATATCAGATCTTTGGCTATCAATCCGGAATCAGAAGCTACAACTACAGCGGTTGAGCAGGAGGCGGTAGAGCAAGAAGTTGTGGAAGCGTCGACCACGGCCGAGTTATCCGAGACAGGCCAGGCGGCAGGAGAGGAAGATGCTGATGAGGGAACCGAAGCAGTCGTTGAAACAACGCAACAGGGTGATCTTGAATCTGTCTACAGCTTCACTGCTCCCGAGCGGGAGAGGGCAGAGGTCGAGTCAGCTCCGGCCACAGATGCAGTAGAGCAGACTGCAGACACCGAAGAGGCCTCAGAAGCTGCTGGTGTAGCAGAAGAATCGGTTACCGATGTCTCCGCGGCAGCAGAATCCGTTGCCGTCACTGGGGACGATGCAGCAGCCCCCGATACCCAGGTAACATCCTCGACATCTGACCAAGAGCGGTCCATGCGCGATATGCATGCCGAGTCCGTGAGTAAAATACTCAAAGAGTTCGATGAACTTCGAAGTGCGACCAGGGCAGAGATTGAAGCGATGCGGAATCGGATACAGGCTGAACGGGAATTGCGCGAAGCGATGTCTCCACCGCCCCCGTGGAGTGGACGAGGGTATATACCCTATGGAGGTTATCCTCCAACGCCTCAACAGGGCTATTCGCCTTACTATCAAGAGTAATAAAAAAACGGGCGTCAAACGCCCGTTTTTTTTATACCTGCTATATCACTGCCGTCTAGTCTTGACGTTCTGCTAATCAGGTTTCAGAGCAGCCAGAGTTCAGTTGAGATGAGCCAAGGCCTCATCGTAGTCGGGTTCCTGTACGATTTCAGGCACCAGCTGGGTATAGAGCACCTTGTTGTTCTCATCCAGAACAACCACAGCACGGGCACAGATGCCGGCCAATGGTCCGTCTGTAATCAGGACACCATAATCCTTTGCAAAATTGCGATTCCGCATCATCGATAGTGAGACAACATTATCGATACCCTCAGCACTGCAAAAACGCCCCTGTGCAAACGGAAGATCGGCAGAGATGACCAGTGCCACCGAATTGCTCTTATCACCCATTGCCTGATTGAATTTCACAGTAGATGTTGCACAGACCCCCGTGTCCAGACTGGGAACGATATTAAGCAGTTTTCTCTTGCCGGCATAGTTACTGAGCGACACATCTGAAAGATCCGCGGCGGCCAAGGAAAAATCGGGTGCATCGGATCCCACTGCCGGTAGGGCACCATTGGTGTTTATTTGATTGCCTTCTAAGGTGATTGTAGCCATGTTTCCATCCTATTCTTGTTCAGAGTAAAAAAAACAGTGAGATTGTATTGGTATTAGTGGAAGGTATAAACCCTAAATAGACAAAAAGTTTCTCGCCCGAGTCTTAGTCCGGTTGGCGCGATACGATCTCTTCATGCACTGTGGGTGAGACCCCTTTAGTGATCGTGAGAATGTCTTGTTGCAAGGGATCTGACAGCCCCCTGATATCATCAATGTTGATAATCTCTTCAAAAGAGGGAATACCGGATATTTCCGTGCTTTGAATGATAATGTCATCGGGTGGCAACAGGGTTCTCAGGGGGCAGGAGATAGTGATCACCGGCAGTTCACCCAAACCGACATGATGGATGGTATTGAGATTGAAACGAAGACCTTGGAGTATATTTACGATCCCGGGGCGTTTCTCCAAGACCAGATGCAGGGTAAGGCACTGTAGCAGGGCATGGGAGATTTCATCCTGCAACTGGTTGCGATTTCCCTGCAACATCTCCAGCAACCCTTTAGGATCCAGTTCTGGATATGAGAGTACCCACTTCAAGGGAGAGGTCACGGTGAGTGAGGCGGATTTATCCCCTTGGTTGATTGTATAGGGATACTCGACTTCGGTCAGGGAGGGAGTGGCGGCAAAGACATCCAGAGGCGAGTTGAGATCGATCGGCAAAGAAAAGGGTTTTTGGCCGGCAATGGCTTGATATCGGCTTTTCAGCTCGCGAAAGGCCATTTCTGCGCCCTTGATGGGTGCCTTGGACCCACCTCGGATATACTCCCCTAGAATAGGTCCTGGCGAAAAGAGTGGGGCAAGGGTAGTTAGATAGCCCTTCAGATCGGTTTCAATCTTTTCCGATATTGATCTTGTCAGCTTGCGCAATTCAAGAATTCTTGGGATATCGAAGGTTTGGTTCATCTGCTAGCCTGCATTTATTGTAAGTCCATTGTATCGGTGAGACGGCAAGATTATCCACTTATTAACTGAACGCTAATCCAAACAGGGAGTTGGCGTCAA
The DNA here is from genome assembly GCA_050119385.1 of Candidatus Thiodiazotropha sp. Classification (GTDB taxonomy): domain Bacteria; phylum Pseudomonadota; class Gammaproteobacteria; order Chromatiales; family Chromatiaceae; genus Thiodiazotropha. The sequence goes on from JASFJX010000016.1 coordinate 11,795, forward strand.
TAAGAATTTATTTAATATATAACTATTTGCTACAATTTATCAGAGAAAGCATAGACGAGAGATAAGAATATGCATGCCGGGAAGGCAGCTGCTTACCCCAGACAAAGCGGCATTTAAGGAGTAGGGATTTGGACGAACAACAACCTATGCCCGATAGCATCGGGCGATTCCATCTGATCGAGGAAATTGGTGAGGGGGCGATGTCGATTGTCTACAAGGCATTCGATCCAGAAATCAATCGTACCCTGGCGATAAAACTCCTGCGCGGTGAGGTCGCCAGGAATTCGGAATACCGTTACCGGTTTTTACAAGAGGCCAAGGCTGCGGGAAAACTCACCCATCCCAATATCGTCACCATCTTCGATGTCGGTGAAGTCGAGCAGGGGCCCTATATCGCAATGGAGTTCCTCGAGGGCCGGACACTCGAGCAGATGATGGAATCGAAAACACCCATCTCCGTCAGAGAAGCGGTGGTGTACGGCATTCAATTGGCTGAGGCCCTGGATTACTCCCATAATCGCGGTATCGTACATCGTGATGTGAAACCGGGTAACATCATCTCCCCGGATGACGGTCATACGATCCGCATCACCGATTTCGGTATCGCTCACGTGGATTCACCCAACAAGGAGCACCGCACCCGGATGGGAGCGGTCCTGGGCACTCCGCAATATATGTCACCCGAGCAGGTCGAGGGATTTCCGGTGGACGGGCGTTCCGACCTTTTTTCACTCGGTGTCATTCTCTATCAACTCATTACCGGAGAGAAGCCTTTTGCCTCCGAAACCCTGACTTCTCTTCTGATGAAGATTGTGCAGGAGGATCCCGCGCCGATCGAAGACAAAACCGGTGAAGTGCCGCAAAGCCTGAAGAAAATCATCGAGAAACTGCTTAACAAGAAACCTGAACAGCGTTTTCAAACAGGTAAGGATCTCGCAACGGAACTGCGCAGCGTAGTACATGAAATCGATGAGAAACAGCAGCATCTCAGTGAATCGAAGATCCTGCCTCTACGCATCAAGTGGACCGCTATTATGGCTTCAGTGGTCTCGATTGCAATGATTCTTGGATCCTCCCTCGTATATCAGAAACAAGTAGACGCGATGATCGAACTGGCTCTCGACTCAGGGGGCTCTTTGGCGGAATTCATAGCGGTGGAGAGTGTCGAGGCAGTGCTGATTCAGGATTGGGTGGCACTGGAAACATTCGTACATGAAATTAAACAGCGACAACAGATCAGCTACCTGAGAATTCTCGATCATAAAAAGGTTTTACGCGCCAGCACATCCATTGAAGAGGTAGGTCAGACACAGGAGACTGCCGAAGCAATGAAGATATTGCGTGAAGATGATGGCATCGTTATTTCAGAGCGAGAGCTGGATGATGAGATGGTATTTGATTTTCAAGCGCCACTGGTGTTTCAAAAAAAGCGGATTGGTATGATTCAGCTTGGCTTGTCTCAGACACAGCTGCTGGCAGCCGCCGATCTCACCTACTACACCATGCTGGCACTTCTGGTAGCAGTGGTGCTGACCGTTGTTATTGTCGCTTATTTACTGGCAGCGGGTATCTCTGTACCGATAAAGATACTAAGACGCGCCATTGCCCACGTGCATCATGGCAATCTAGGGTATCGAATCCATAAAGAGCGCAACGATGAACTAGGATTGCTCTTTTCCGAATACAACAGAATGGCTGACACACTACAGAATCAGCGCGAAGAGTACCAATACCAATTACTGCAACAGGGCGTCCCGCAGATCATCGAACCAGAAGATGAGACTGTGAATCTATTGCATCAGCATGAGAGAAAAGCGCCTCCTGTGCAGGAGGAACCGGAGCTGGTCACATCAGAGCAGGAGTACGATGATGCAACCCGCATCATGCCCCCCAAAAAGCACCAGTGATGGGTTGTGAATATCTGACCTTTAAAAAATTATACACGTGAAAATAGAGTGGAAGACTTGGATGTGGTTAATACGGGAGGTATTGAACCGCAAAAACCGGGGTGCTATTTCAATGCGATCATTGCGTATAATGCAAACACTGTTGATTATATATGCGTTATTAATTACCGGTTGTTCTGCACCAATATTTCTCTCCTCTACCAGTAAGATTATCGCAAGAGACAGGGATTTTGTCGTTTTGCGGGTCGGCAATGATAATGCCCGCACACTGGCAAGATATTACCTCCGCGACGAGAACCTGTATTGGGTAATCGAAGATGCCAATCATCCCACCCCGATATCCGCAGGCCGGGAGATCGTCATACCGTTGAAGATGAATAACCCCACCGGTATTGAATACAGCGGCTATCAGACAGTACCCATACTCTGCTATCACCGTTTCGGCAGGCGCAGCGATCGCATGGAGGTGACGCCGGCAATGTTTAGAAAGCAAATGGCCTATTTGAAGAAAAACAACTACCGGGTAATCCCCCTGAAAGACCTGGTCGGATTTCTCAAGGGTGAGCAACAACTGCCAAAGCGCGCCGTGGTATTGACCATCGATGATGGTCACCGATCCATCTACAAAGAGGCCTTCCCGATCCTCAAAGAGTACGGCTATCCCGCCACCGTCTTCGTCTACAGCGACTATATCAATAATGGCGGATTGAAGACAAAGGAACTTAAGGCCATGAAGAACAGCGGGTTGATCAGTATCCAGCCCCACTCGAAAACCCATAGCAATCTGACAATTCAGCAGGCCGGTGAGAGCCGCAGCCAGTATCTACGGCGGGTGCGCGAAGAGATCTCGGTGCCGAATGAGAAATTAGTGAACTATCTCGGAGAGCGGCCACGCTACTATGCCTATCCATTTGGTGACAGCAATGATCTGGTGATCGACGAACTGAAAGCCAATGGCCTGCAGTTGGGACTAACCGTTCAGCGTCGCGCCAATGCGGCCTTTACCTATCCCTATCTGCTTCATCGCACCATGATATTTGGAGACAGGAGCATGCAGGCCTTCAAGAAGAGCCTGGTAACCTTCAAGGCCCTCCGTCAATGATGCACACACCAACGCTGATATTCAGCCTACTACTCTCAATCATCTTAGTGCTGTCTGGCGGTTGCTCATCTATCCAGCCAAGTCAGGATAGGGTATCGACCCACTACCGCAACCCCGCCACCTGGATAAACGCGGCAGAAGAGAACGAACGTAAAGGTGATTTGCAAAGCGCCCTGATCAACCTCAAAGTGGCGAGGACAGTATCGCTACGGGATCGAAAGCTCAATATCGCCATTGAACGGCTCGAAGAAAAAATTGCCAGCCAAAGCAAGAAAAAGATGAGCTTGGGTGATCGAGCTATTCGCCAAGGCAAGCCGAGCAAGGCCAGGCGTTACTATCTCCAGGTACTCGCTCTGAATCCAAAACACAAAGAAGCCCTGGCAGCCATGCGAAAACTCGATAAAAGGGCGTCCAGTGTATCGATGAAAAAAAAAGTGGCACGTTCAACTAGTAACTATAACATCAGAACAAAAACCAAAAGGGTAGCCAAAGGGTTTCACGAAGAGGCCTACGCCTATTCACGCCAAGAGATACTTCAGGCAGAAGAGAAGCAAACAAGCTCGAAGGAGTCTATCAACGAGATCGTCACGCACATAATGAAATATCCCAAGGATAAGGAGGTGCTTGATCTTCTCTCAAAAATTCTTCTAAAGCAGGCAGGCGCCGC
>JASFJX010000017.1:0-14834 GCA_050119385.1 Candidatus Thiodiazotropha sp.
TCGGCCCCGCCAGCAGAAACAAACCGACCGCCGCCGGGGCCCCGAACAGGATATTCAGTCGCAATGCCCAATCCAGGGTGTGGGAAAAGGCTTGCGGAGAGTTTTCTGCATGACGTCGAGAGAGGGTGGGTAGAATCACCGTTCCAAGTGCTACCCCCAGAACCCCTACCGGAAACTCCATCAAGCGATCGGAGTAGTAGAGCCATGAGATACTCCCGCTGACGAGAAAAGATGCAATCAGGGTGTCGAGCAACAGGTTGATCTGACTCACCGAGACACCAAACAGCGCAGGTATCATCAGGCGCATTACTCTCACCACCCCCGGGTCCTTGAATGCCACCTTGGGTCGCGGAAAATGCTTGATCTGCCACAGGAATGGCAATTGAAACAAAAACTGCACAACTCCAGCAATCAGCACGCCCCATGCCAAGGCCACAATCGGTTGTTCCATCATGGGAGAGAGCCAGACTGCACAGCCGATCAGGGAGAGGTTCAACAACACCGGAGTAAAGGCCGGTACCCAAAAGCGATTGTAGGTATTCAGAATACTGCCGGCAAAGGCGGTCATGGTGATAAAAAAGAGATAGGGAAAGGTCAGTCTGAGCATCCCCACAGTCAGCTCATACTTCCCCTCGCTTTCATTCCAGAACCCCGGGGCGAATACCATCACCAGAATCGGCGCCGCAACCACCCCGACCAGGGATACCAGCAGTACCACCAAACCCAGGGATCCCGCCATGCGATCGGTGAAGGCCTGCAGTGCTTGCTTGCTTCGTTTTGCCCTGTATTCGGTCAATACCGGAACGAAGGCCACCGAAAATGAGCCTTCGGCAAACAGCCTGCGCAGAAAATTGGGTATTTTGAAGGCGACAAAGAAGGCATCGGTGGCGGCACTGGCACCAAACCAATGGGCAAACACCAGGTCCCGGACAAACCCGAGGATACGTGACAGCATGGTGTGGCTGCCTACTGCGGTAAAGGCGCGAAAAAAAGAGGCCAGGGTAGGATCCTTCTCAAAATCATGTAAAAAAACGAAATAGCTATCTGGAACGAACCGGCGTTAAGTCTATAGGGCCTCGGGAGTTGCCTTGTCCCTCGTCCGTCCTGGATACCCTATATCTTATCCCCCTATATCTTATCCCAGGTTGCGCTCGCAGGGGCGACCATACCAGCAGAACAGGATGGTATCAAAGATGGTTGACACGGCGATAAATATTAGGGAGAATTCGCCCCCTTTGAAAAGCTAGTTTCATCCCAGGAGAGAAACCTTGGCCAACTCAGCCCAAGCAAGAAAACGCGCCCGCCAAGCCGACAAAAGGCGCAGCCGCAACCAGGCTCAGCGTAGCGAAATGCGCACCCATATCAAGCGGGTAATCAAACAGATCGCCGCTGGTTCCAAAGAGGGCGCCATAGAGGCTTACAAACAGGCGATGCCTGCGATCGACAGCGCTGTCAATAAAGGTCTGATCCACAAAAACAAGGCTGCACGCCATAAGAGCCGCCTGAATGTCCAGATCAAGACCATGTAAGCTATCACAGGATTAGATAAAAAAACCGGCCAATGGCCGGTTTTTTTATGCTTCAATCGGTCGCCTTTACAGCCAATCAGGCGTAACGGGCAAATCAGGTCCCTTTTCCACCACGCCCCAGTATTACCAGGCCACCCAATCCGGATAACAAGAGCCACAACGCACCAGGAAGAGGCACAGGCGCCAGTGAATCACCGGCCGCAAAATCCTGGGTCCAATAGGTATTCAGCGGAAAGGAGATTTCACCCTCATCCCACAAGATAGGGGTTGTATCGTCCGGATCCCAGACATAGCCAACGCCAATATCCTCAAACAGATCACTAAGCATTGTTTCACGATGGCCCTGACTACCCATCCAACCACCATCCCTACTGCATGCGCCATCGGCTTTTCCATCGCCATCGAAATCGCAATACCCATTCCACTCTCCATCCCACTTATCAACCCACTCTTCACCCTCCTCTTCCACCACGTATCTGTTATGCCAGGCATTCCAATCGTCACCCGAGATCCCAACGCCCACCTCATCCCAACTATCAACCGAGTTGCTAAAAAAGGCATTGTATTCATTGAGATCTGCTGTGCCGTACATAACATGGTGCGCAGCATCCATAGGATCCAATTGGACGAGAGTATCATTAGAGTCAAAAAAGCGCCCATGCCCCACTGCAATATTCTCATCGCTCACAGTAAATCGATAACCCGCATAGCTGATACGTTGCGCCGAGCCTTCACCGTTACCGCCACGCAGGGTGGTGTGACTGAAAAAGCCATTATCCGCCATTGACTGGGAGTGGCTTACAGCAGCCGCGTGCAATCGATCGTCCCACCGAAGAGGGTCCTGATTGTTGATGGACCGCTGATGATTGACCAGCTCAAAGACCAGCATCTCCTGGCTTGACCACGCAGCCGCAGAGAGACTGAGAGGAGCAAAAGCAGCCACCAGCAATGACAGGTTGATGAACGGTTTTAGAGTATATGAACCCGGGCTTCCCTGACGCCTATGAAACATGCAGTCCATTGTTACCACTCCTTGTATCCCTTGAACGTCCTACTACAGAATTCCATTCAGGGTAATCCAACACCTTCGCTGCAATGAAGCAAATATTTCTAATGAATAAAATCCATATCCGTGACCGACCACACACTTCAGCTATCAATAAACAGAAACATCAAGAACATTCAGAATATATCAGCAGCTTCTCAGGACCTATTTCTCTGACCCAGACTACAAAAGCACAAGGTTATCCCTGTGAATCAACTCATCTTCATCCACATAGCCGAGCAGCTCCTCAATCCGGTGACTGGGCTTGCCCATGATGCGCATAGTCTCCTGGGCATCGTAGTTGACCAGGCCGCGGGCGACTTCACTGCCGGACCGATCGAGGCAGACCACCACCTCACCGCGGGCGAAATCCCCATTCACACCACACACACCAACAGCCAGCAGACTGCTACCCTGTTCACGCAAGACACGCACCGCACCATCATCCAGGATAAGACTGCCGCGGGGTTGCAACTGGCCCGCCAACCACCTTTTTCTCGCCGCCTGGGGCTCCTGTACCGGCACCAGCAGGGTGCCGACCTTATCACCCCGGCTGATTGACTCCACCACCCTGTCCCGCAGCCCGGAGGCAATTACGGTCCCGGTACCCGAGCGGGCCGCCAGCCTGGCGGCCCGTACCTTGGTAACCATGCCGCCAAGTCCAAGCCCACTGACGCTTCCTCCCGCCACGGTATCGAGCTGTGGATTATCTACCCGGGTTTCATGAATCAGGCAGGCTGATGAATTAAAGCGAGGATCGGCATCGAACAGACCCTCCTGGTCGGTCAGCAAAACCAACAGATCGGCCTCGATCAGGTTCGCCACCAGGGCAGCCAGGGTATCATTATCCCCAAAGCGAAGCTCATCTGTGGTCACGGTGTCGTTTTCGTTCACCACCGGCACAACACCGAGTTCGAGCAAGGTGCGCAGGGTGGAGCGGGCATTCAGGTAACGGGAACGATCATCGAGATCGTTACGGGTCAGCAGGATCTGCGCAGTATGCAGTCCATACTTTTGAAAACAGGCCTCCCAGGCATGCACCAGCCCCATCTGTCCAATCGCCGCTGCCGCCTGCAGCTCGTTCAGGTTGTGAGGACGCCTGCTCCACCCCATACGGCTCATGCCTTCAGCAACAGCACCCGATGAGACAAGTAGAATCTCATGCCCGGCATGTCTCAAGGCCGCCATCTGCTCGACCCATCTAGAGAGCACATCATGGGAGAGCCCTCTACCGTCAGCGGTCAGCAGCGCGCTGCCGATCTTTATCACCCAACGCTTGGAGATAGCGATTTTTTCCCGGGAAATCATCTATACGCCACCATAGTTTGCAATCAGTCACACAGAGGATCCCAGGGGCCATCCTCCGTCATCTGATCAATCGACTCTCCTGCCTGCCAGATCGCCTCCAGCCGCCGCATGAGATCACTGATGAGGTTTTTCACCCCCTCTCCAGTGACAGTGGAGATACCGTAGACAGGCCCATCCCACTGCACGCTCTCGAGCAGTATGCTTCGCCGCTCCTGGTACATATCATCAGACAACAGGTCCTTCTTATTCAGCACCAACCATCGCTCTTTGTCCACCAACTCCGCAGAATAGCGCGATAACTCCTGCTCGATCTGCTTCACTTCGACGGCACAATCCACACCGCTATCCAAGGGCGCTATATCTACCAGGTGTAACAGCAAACGTGTGCGCGACAGATGCTTGAGAAACTGCAGCCCCAGGCCCGCCCCCTCGGCAGCACCCTCGATAACACCAGGAATATCCGCAACCACAAAACTTCGTCCACTACCTAGACTTACTACCCCCAGATTGGGGTAGAGAGTAGTAAAGGGGTAGTCAGCAATCTTCGGCCGGGCACTGGAGATGCGGCTGATCAGACTGGATTTTCCGGCATTCGGCATACCCAATAAACCTACATCCGCCAACAGGATAAGTTCCAGATGAAGCTCTCGCCGCTCTCCTGGCGTGCCATGGGTGAACTGTCTCGGGGTTCGGTTGGTGCTGCTCTTGAAATGCACATTGCCTATCCCCCGTTCACCCCCTTTCGCCACCAGAAGCTGCTGCTGATGGTCTAATAACTCACCCAGGAGTTCACCGGTCTCCTCTTCCAATACCCGGGTCCCCACAGGCACCCGGACATACAGGTCCCGGCCCTTGCGTCCGCTGCGTTCCCGCCCCATGCCGTTTTGTCCACGCTCAGCCTTATGGGTACGCTGAGTTCGAAAATCGACCAGCGTGTTGAGGCCGCTGTCGGCAACCAGATAGACACTACCGCCATTTCCGCCATCCCCCCCATCGGGACCACCCTTGGGAATATATTTCTCACGGCGAAAACTGGCGCAGCCGTTCCCTCCGTCACCGGCGATAACTCTAATCCTGGCTTCGTCTACAAATTTCATGGCGAGAGTTTAGTCTGGGTTGATTGGAATATAACGCAAAGCACGCAGAGAAGCGCTAAGTACGCAATGTTTATGAATTCACCATGGCGCTCTTTGCGTTGCTTGTTGAACTTTGCGTTACAGGTGCCAAAATGTAAAAAGCCCCGTCTTGTGACGAGGCTTTTGAGTCTCGGGACCGAGTCTGACTTACTCGGTAACAACACTCACATATCTGCGATTACGCGGCCCCTTTATCTCGAACTGAACCTTTCCGTCCGCCTTGGCGAACAAAGTATGGTCCTTACCGATACCCACGTTGACACCGTTATGGAACTGAGTGCCACGCTGGCGAACGATTATGTTACCCGCCCTGACTGATTCACCACCGTATATCTTTACGCCCAAGCGTTTGGATTCTGAATCGCGGCCGTTACGTGTACTGCCGCCTGCTTTTTTATGTGCCATCTATCTATCTCCTCAGCCGCTGATGCCGGTCACTTGAAGTTCGGTGTACCACTGCCGATGCCCCTGGCGCTTCATGTGGTGCTTACGACGACGGAATTTGATGATCTTGACCTTCTTGCCCCGACCATGGGACTTCACGGTAGCCGTAACCTTGCCGCCATCCACATAAGGGGTACCAACTTTGACATCTTCACCGTCGGTGATCATCAATACTTTGTCCAGCTCGACGGAAGCGCCCTCATCGGCGGTCAACATTTCGACCTTGATGGTGTCGCCTTCAGAAACACGATACTGTTTACCGCCGGTTTGAATTACCGCATACATTGCTTGAATCCCCGAAAAAATAGCGTTATGCCCCGCCAGACATCCGGGCGAGGTAAAGAGCGGGGATTCTACCCACAAGCCACCTGCCGGTCAACCACCTTGGGCACGACCTCCATCACCCTGGCCCCGATGGGTTAGCAGAAATTTAATTCATACCCGCTAAGCAACCACCATTGAATTAACCCTGCGACTAAGTGTAGCTAAATAATTATGCCTTCGTGAATGAATGAAGATCATTTGAGCCGCTTTGCGGCAGACATGGAGAATGCCGCTAACCACCTGATGATAAGCGTTTTTCCGCCTCGATAAAGATTCTCTTCACTTGGGGGAATTGCTGTTTGATCATACCGTCCATGCCGCTGATCGCCCTCTCCACCTCATCCGCAGAGATGTTATCCTTGAAATCGACACTCATGTTGAGCAATACGAAATCGGGCCCCATATGCATGGTCAACACCTCATTAACGCCCTCTACCCTAGCGTTATCCTTTGCTATTTCGTGAATACCCTGAACCACAGTCCGGTCGGCACTCTCACCAATCAACAAACCTTTGGTCTCATAGGCAAGCCAGGCTGCGGTACCGACCAGGATCAGGCCGATGATGATCGAAGCCGTACCATCGAACAGGTAGTTACCGGTCATCTGGGTTAACGCCACACCCGCGAATGCAACGATCAATCCAAGCATCGCGGCCGTATCCTCAAACAGAACCACGAACAAGGAGGGGTCCTTGGCTCGGTGTACTGCCTCAAGATAACCCCATTTACCCTTGGCACGAGCGAATTCACGAAACGCGAACAACCAGGCCGCTCCTTCGAATACCAGTGCCAGACCCAATACAACATAGTTAACGATTGGATTGGCAATCGGTTCAGGGTGCTCGAGATGTTTGATACCCTCGTATATCGATATGCCCCCGCCCAAAGCAAAAATCAGGATGGCTACGATGAAGCTCCAGAAATAGACCTCCTTGCCATGGCCAAAGGGAAAGGCTTCATCCGCCGGACGCTTCGACTTGGCAATGCCATACAACAACAGCCCCTGGTTGCCGGTATCAACCATTGAGTGGATCCCTTCCGAAAGCATCGCAGAGCTACCAGTTATGAATGCAGCGGCAAATTTAGTGATGGAAATCAGTGTATTTCCAATTAACGCCGCAAAGATGACCTTTTTTGAACCCGATGCCATTTATGACTCCCAACAAGATTGACTAACAACGCCCATGGTCTTAGTAGGCGGACTCAGTATATCCATTCAACATCCCATGGTTCTACTATTGATTGATGATACAGCGTGAAGGCATAACGATTGTCTTATACATGCCAACAGATTATGAGCGCTTGCTATCCGCGTAAGTTCACAGAATCAGAAAAAAATACTTCACCTCGATTCCGTTCCGCCGACAATAGGTATGACTTTATGGATCTGACGTCAGTTGTAATCTGGTTTTGAGCAGATATTTACCTTTGGCCTTCGTTTCACGGCAGAAACGACAAAAAAACTGATGAGTTAAAAATAAGGTGTGCGATGACTGCCGAACATAGTGCAAATCAACAATCACTCCCTCACGGAGTAATGCTGAACGCCTACCCTGACAGTATCGGCGGAAAGCTTTCCGATATTGTCGGCTTATTGAAAAGGCCTGAACTCAAAGACTCATTCTCGCTGCTCTATATCCTACCCACTTTTTTTAACAGCGACCTTGATCGCGGCTTCTCCATCATCGACTATGACATCAATGACGAACTTGTCAGCGAACAGGACCTGGCGGAACTGAGCAGACTCAATATCACCTTCAAATTCGATCTTATCCTCAACCACCTGTCGGTGGCCTCTCCCCAGTTCAAGGACCTGTTAAAACATGGCGACACATCGGAGTACAAACACTTCTTCGTCGACTGGAATGAGTTCTGGCGATCTCACGGCGAAATAGGAGAAGATGGTCACTTGATACCAAAAGAGGAGTTTTTGAATAAACTCTTCATGCGCAAACCCGATCTACCGATCTTAAAGGTCGGTTTTCCCGACGGCTCGAAACGCCCCTACTGGAACACTTTCTATCAGCAAGTCAGTTACAAACCGGTGAGTGCTGATGATTTCAGCGGCATCCAAGGCGTGACCCATGAAGCAGCAACAACCATTGCAGCGATTATCAATGAAAACATCGAACTGGGGACAGACACGAAACAGTTTGACCTTGACGGCTACGCCTATTTAAAAAACGAAATATTCTCGGTAGTTGAACGCAACCGACAATATCTGGGACAGATGGACCTTAATGCAAAGTCTGAAAAGGTCTGGCAATTCTACGAAGAGACGCTGAAAAAACTCAAGGGCTATGGGGCCAAGATAATAAGGCTCGATGCCTTCGCCTATCTGCATAAGGAGCCCGGGGAGAGTAATTTCTTCAATAAACCTGGAACCTGGGACTACCTTGAGCGCCTGAAAAAGATCGCCAACCGCTATGGTTTAACCATCTTCCCGGAAATCCATTCAGAATATGGTGCGGGCTTGCACGAAGAGGTGGCACAGAAGGGTTACCCGGTCTACGACTTCTTTTTTCCCGGACTTGTCATTGACGCCTTGGAACATTCCACCAACAGAAACCTGCTCAAATGGATTGGCGAGATTCAAGGGAAGGGCTTTCAAACCATCAACATGCTCGGTTGTCATGACGGCATACCACTGCTCGACCTTAAGGGTATTGAACAGGATGGCGTCAGACGGGATGGTCTGTTGGATGACAAAAGGATCCAGATCCTCATCGACCGCATCATCGAACGCGGTGGCAGAGTAAAAAATCTCTATGGCCCGGATGGCAAGAAAATCGCCTACTACCAAGTCAACGCAACCTTCTTCAGTGCACTTGGTGAGAATGAAGACAAACTGCGTCTTGCACGGGCAATCCAACTGTTCATGCCGGGTATTCCTCAGGTCTGGTACCTCGACCTGTTCGCTGGTAAAAATGATTATCTAGCGGCAGACAAAGGTGGTACAGCAGGCCACAAAGAGATCAATCGCACCAATCTTTCTCAGGAGGCTATAGAAGCAGGCTTGCAGAAACAGATCGTCAGAGACCAGATAGAACTGATTCGCCTGCGCAATAGTTCTAGCGCCTTCACAGGAGAACTGGAGATACACTCCACCGACGCTCACCTTCTTCACTTAACCTGGAAAGATGCAAGGGCAAGCACCTCATTAAAAGCTGACTTACAGAGTTGCCGCTTCACCATTGAGCATCGCGACAATGACGAGAACAAGAATCTTTTGAGCTTCTGATTGTTTCTCAAGCATCTGGCTGCCAGGAGATAAAAATGTTGTTTAGATCCAGCAGCAGACCTGCACCGCTACGCTTGGCGGCCTCCACATAGAATATCCGTTCCGATATTTCACCTTGATTGAACCGTAGGATTTTCTATCAGCATCGGACGCCCCAAATAGGTTTGCACCTGATCAATGTGTTCAACGACCAGTTTCAAGGACTGCTCGGTATAGAACAACGGAATCAGATCGAGTATGTACCATTCATACCTTTGAATCCTGTGTAGAACAAACAATCGTGATAATCTTTTTATTGAATCGTTATAACCGACTAACTAAAGCGAACAGGTTAAATCCTCCATTCGCTAGTGTTTATCTGTACGTTCATTTATAAAAATTGGATGCAAAATACTCGTTATCAGCGCCAGAGAATCAAGCCTAACACCCGGCTAACCCGAATATTTCATCCGGGAACGCGATGATCGTGCCGGGATCACCGTTCAGATGCGGATTTGTGATTGAGTTAATAGCCTAAGCTATTGAGTAGTGGCACAGGGCCAATCCTGCTCCTGGCAGGATTTTGGCACTCCCTACATCCCTGTAGGTCGGATGTGCCGTTTACGGACCGAAGGATGGACGATTGAGCAACTACCGCAGCTGGGAGGCGAGACCGGTACGAGGGCGCGTTCAGCGATAGTCGGTTACACTTTGTACTTTGCTAATATTCCAGAAATATCATCTAAAAACCGCTGGTTAAATTCTTTTCCAAGCGACCGGGTGAAATATTCGGGCTTACTTCGGAGACCCCCCTATGCAGGCATCAGAATTAATGGTGAAATGTCTAGAAAATGAGGGAATTGAATACATCTTCGGTGTTCCGGGTGAAGAGAATGCGGACTTCATCATGGCGCTGGAACAATCCGATACTATCAAATTCATACTGACACGCCATGAACAGGGGGCTGCCTTCATGGCGGAGATATATGGCCGTCTCACAGGCAATCCCGCCGCCTGCCTGGGCACACTCGGGCCGGGAGCCACCAATTTGATCACCGGCGTTGCTGATGCCAATATGGATCGAGCCCCGATGTTGGTATTGACGGGACAGGGCTCCACTCTGCGACTGCATAAAGAGTCACACCAGATCATGGATGTGGTAGAGATGTTCAAACCTGTCACCAAATGGGCCACAAGTATCTACAATGCAGTGACCATCCCGGAAGTCATACGCAAAGCTGTACGCCTCTCACGTACCGAAAAACCCGGCGCCGTACATATCGAACTCCCGGAAGATATCGCCAAGCACCAGGTATCAGCTCAACCGCTACAACCATTCCGCTTCCGCCGTTCGGTAGCGGATGACAAGATTGTCGACAGGGCCTTCGCACTGATCTCCAAGGCCAAGCGACCGGTCATCATCGCCGGTAATGGCGCTATCCGCCGTCGCGCAGCCAAACAACTGCGCAAATTTTGTGATGAAACTGGCATCGGGGTATTGAGCACCTTCATGGCCAAAGGCGCGGTCGACATGGATGCCGATTACTGTCTATACACCATCGGGCTTGGCAGCAAGGATTACCCAACCCTGGCCATCGATGAGGCTGACCTGGTGATCACCCTAGGTTTCGACATGGTCGAATACCATCCGCGTCTATGGAATCCACATAAGAACAAGCCCATTATCCATGCCGATTTCCTGCCTGCGGAGATCGATGAGTATTATCATCCACAACTCGAACTGATCGGTGACCTTGCCCATACGATTTGGATGCTTAATGAGCGATTAACTACCCATGGCACACCCGACTATGACCTATCACAACAGGCCGAGACAAGACGCTTGATGCAAAGCGAACTGGCAGAGCATGCCAAGGATGAAACCTCAGGATCGATTCGCCCGCAAAAGATGTTATGGGATGCGCGCGAAGTCATGGGACCTGAGGATATCCTACTCTCCGATGTGGGGGCACATAAGATGTGGATTGCACGCCATTACCACTGCCATGAACCCAATACCTGTCTGATACCCAACGGCTTCTGCTCCATGGGATTCGCCCTGCCTGGGGCGATTGCCGCCAGTCTGGTTATGCCAAAGCAGCGCATTCTCGGTATTTCAGGCGATGCCGGTTTTTTAATGAACGTCCAGGAGATGGAGACAGCCAAACGGCTAAACTGCAATCTGGTGATGCTCATCTGGGAAGACCATGCCTACGGCTTGATTGCCTGGAAACAGGAGAACGAATTCGGTCGTCACACCGATCTCTCATTCAACAATCCAGACTGGTTGCAGTTGGCCAGTGCATTCGGCTGGTGTGGTCACCGTGTGGACCAAAGCAGCCAATTTGCGCAGACTCTGGAGGCCGCTTTCACAGAGCAGGGACCTAGCCTGGTCGTGGTACCGGTCGACTACCGGGAAAACATGGCGCTGACCAGACGTCTTGGGGAAATAACTGAACCCTGCCCTGTCGCAAGCTGAGGAAATACTAATAGTTTACATATTTTGGCCGCTATAACGGATGAGGCTATAGACGATGTGGACCTTCCGTTAGTATGTTAGAATCACCTAAACTTCCAATCTTCTTCTTTTGCCTCTCCCTTTGCCTGCTTTTGGTTGCCTGCGACAAGACAGCAACACCTACCTACCAACCAACATTTTCAAAGGCCCCACCTATCACCGAAACGGTCTATCTGTTCGGTGTTCATCCTTTACATAATCCTCAACGCCTTTATGAAGTCTTTGGTCCGCTGATGGATTACCTCAGTGAGCAGACACCGGGAGTACGATTCAAGCTTGTGGCATCGCGAAATTACGCTGCTTACGATGAAAAACTATACGCAGGCAAATTTCACTTCAGCCTACCCAACCCATATCAGACTATAAACGCCATCGACAAGGGTTATCGTGTATTTGCCAAGATGGGCGACGACGAGAACTTTCGCGGCATCATCCTGGTGAGGCGAGACAGTGGTATCACTCAGGTCTCCGACTTGAAAGGCAAAGCAGTCAGCTATCCGGCCCCAACTGCACTGGCGGCCACAATGATGCCGCAGTACTACCTGCAAACTAACGGTGTGGATGTGAAGCAGGATTTAGATAATCGTTATGTTGGATCACAAGAATCCTCAGTCATGAACGTCTATCTGCAACAGACCAGCGCCGCTGCTACCTGGCCACCCCCCTGGTTGGCGTTGGTAAAGGAACGCCCCGAGCTGAAAAATGAGTTGCAGGTAATCTGGGAGACCGACCCCCTAATCAATAACGGATTGGTGGTATTACCGGAAGTACCCGCTGATACCGTCCGGCAGGTGCATGACCTGATCGTTAATCTACATACTCACGAGGAGGGCAGACAGATCCTAAAACCGATGGAACTCTCGCGTTTTGAGAGTGCGACAAACAGCTCATACGATGTAGTGAGGGACTTTATCACTAGTTTCAGTCGCCAAGTACGAGAGTTGAACGAATCCGGTTGAGCGTGCCATGTTGAGAATCCTACATCACTTCTGGACTGCCTCGATCGGACGTCAACTGATGCTTGGGATCGCCTTGGTTCATGCGGTTTTGATGACCATTTTCGTTTTCGACCTGGTGACGCGTCAGCGAGACTTCCTGGTGGAGGAGTCCCGCGCACAAGCCATCTCGCTGGCCGAGGCACTGGCGGCTAATGGCACATCATGGGTACTGGCCAGAGATTACATCGGCATTGAGGAGGTGATCCGCTCCCAGCATAGTTTTCCCGGTCTGCAATATGCGCTCTACACCGATCTTAGCGGGCAGGTGTTGGGCTATACCGACCGCTCCCGGGTGGGCAGCTATTCCAGCGATAGCATAAGTTTAAAACTGACGCAGGCAATACCGAAAACCCAAATCCTGATCGATAATGCACGCCATATTGATGTAGCGCATCCGATCATGGTCAACCATAACCACATAGGTTGGGCTCGGGTGGGTATCAGTCGGGCAGGTATCACCACCAACCTCGAGGTGGTAACTCAAGAGGGACTGCTCTACACATTAGTCGCCATTACCGTAGGGGTACTCTTCGCCTGGCTGATAGGCCGGGGACTGACAAGGGACATACGCCGCCTGGCCGGCATCGCCAAGGATATCGAAGCTGGTGACCGGAGCAGACACTGCCAATTGGACAGGCCGGACGAACTAGGTCAGTTGGCCTTGGACATGAACCACATGCTGGACACTCTGGCCGAACGGAAGCAGGAAGTGGAAGCGATGAATGCCCGCATCAGTGCCAATGAAGAGCGCTTGCGCCATGCGCTGGAAGGTAGCAACGACGGTCTGTGGGACTGGGATCTACTCACTGACGAGGTCTACTATTCACCGCGCTGGAAAGAGATGCTCGGCTACCAGGATCATGAGATCACTAACATCTACTCCTCCTGGGAGGCGCTGATGCACCCCGCTGACCTGCCTGAGGTGCTGGCCAGAATTCAGGCCCACCTGGAAGATCCCGCAAGACCATATGAGACCCTGCACCGCATGCGTCACAAGGATGGGGACTGGCGCTGGATTCTGACCCGAGGACGCGCCCTGAGTGATACCGATGGCCGGCTGGTACGCATGGTTGGCACCCATGTGGATGTAACTGAACAGAAACGGCTTGAGTCCACCCTTTATGAGGAAAGGGAACGCGCACTGGTCACGCTTCGCTCCATAGGCGACGGGGTTATCACCACCGATGCCAAGGGTTCTATCACCTTTCTCAATCCAATTGCCGAACGCTTGACCGGATGGCATAACAAGGATGCGGCTGGACGCACCTTGGAAGAGGTCTTCCCCATCATTGACGAAGTCACACGCAGCCCGATCGAAAGTCTGGTTGAGCGGTGCTTGCGTGAGGGTCGAGGCATCAGCCTGGATAATAAAACCCTTATGCTCACTCAGGAAGGGAAGGAGATTGCCATTACCAACTCCGCCGCCCCCATTCTCAACGAATCGGGCCAAATCAATGGTGTGGTCCTGGTTTTTCATGATGTCTCTTCAGCACGCATGCTGCAGCGCAAAATTGAATACCAGGCTCTGCATGATAGTCTCACCGGATTGTGGAGCCGGGCTGCCTTTGATCAGCGCTTGGAAGAACAGATCGCACTGTCGATGAGTGGTGAGGGTGAACATGTACTGATTTATATCGACCTGGATCAGTTCAAAGTGGTAAATGACACCGTTGGCCATATGGCAGGTGATGAGTTACTCAAACAGGTAGCAACCCTGTTACAGGAACATTGCCGCGAGTCCGATATTATTGCCCGTCTTGGCGGTGATGAATTCGGTCTCTTGCTGATTGGCTGCGATCTCGATCATGGAGCTAAAATTGCCGAAAAACTGCGTGCTCAGCTCGCAGAATTCCCCTTCTCCTGGGAAGATCACCATTTCCAAATCGGCGCCAGCTTCGGTATTGTGCTCATCAATCAGGAGCTCCCCGATCCCAATGCACTCAGCCTGGCGGACCTGGCCTGCTATAGCGCCAAGGACGAGGGTCGCAATCGGGTCCACGTCTATCAACCCAATGACCAGCAAATGGTTGAACGCCGCAGTGAAATGAATTGGGTAGTCCGGGTCAAGGCGGCACTCAACGAGAAACGGCTGATCCTCTACTCCCAGCGTTTCCTGCCTCTTTCACGTGAACCGAGCAGCCAGGATTACCGTGAAGTACTGGTGCGAATGCACGACCCAGAGGGTGGTCTCATACTTCCCGGGCAGTTCATTCCCGCCGCTGAACGCTATGACATCATGCACCGGGTTGACGAATGGGTCATCCAACAAGCCAGCGACTGGCTGCTCCAACCTGATAACACTAGGGTTCACC